>JAYVHJ010000130.1:0-18383 GCA_043771315.1 Raineyaceae bacterium | reverse complement strand
AGATTACCTAATTTTGGGACATATTTTAAAAAAATAAAATAATTTGTTCTTTTAGAGATTTATTTCATTTTTTTTAATGTAGAAAACTGCATTTAGAGCAAAATATGGCACAATCACGTAGCACGTTTTTTAATATAGCCTATTTAGGCTATTGACAATGCAAAAAAGATTATATAATTTTGGGGCATATTGCAAAGATAATTCTGTATTTGTCTTTAAAGTCCCTTGCGCTACGCTAGGGATTTAGGGGCTACTAAAATTTAGTCCTTTTTAGGTATAGGAAGCACCAAAAATTTTGTAGAATTTTGCAACAGTAAAAACAATTTTTGTCTTTTAAGTCTCCTATGCTATGCTAGTGATTTAGGGACTATTTTCTAATTGAAAAGTGTTAAATGAATAAAGATAAATAATAAAATAGTTTTGTAGTGGTAAAAATGCAGGTGAGGTTTCTTACCTGCATTTTTTTTAAGATGTTTTGAAAAAAATACGGCAAATGTCGTATTTTTTTGTGAAAAATCTTTTGTACTTTGCGTTAAAGTATCTTAAAAATTCACACAAAATAAACGAAAATAACCAATGAATATCTCAAAAACAAACAAAATAGCACTTGTTTTGGTCAGTATTGCCATTATTTTAGGGGCTTGCGCCAAAATTCTCAAAAATAATCCTACCATTAACCGCATTAAGTACGAGTGCGGAGGTCCTGATGATGGGCGTTTTACTGTTGGAGCGAATAATATCCGCTTGATGTATGGTTTTCCTATTCCTGCCTCTACCTCGCATTTTGTGGTGAAGGTAAATGATAAGTTTGCGTCCAATTATAAGGGCTTGGGAAGTACGGTTACTTACATTTGCACTACAAAAAAATTCAAAACAGTAGGAAATAAAAAGTTTTCTGAAATGGAGTTTTCCTTTGAAAATATCAAAATAAAACAACGCCTTGTGCCTGTAAATGATGATTTGGTGGAAGTAGATAGTCTTACGCCTTGCCGCTACTACCGCATTGAATATGAGTTTGAAAACAATAAAACGCAAGCCGCAGAAGTTGGTTTTCAGTTGCTTATTGACAATATGATTGGGGATAATGATGCCCCAAAACTTGATGCAGACGGCAAAAAAATAGGTGTAGAAACCCGTTTTCAGGGCGCAGACGTACCAAAGCAAGTGTTTCTGTACCGTACAGAAGGAGATTTGTCTGACCATACAGCCGAGATTTTAACAGACAAAGCAGCAGCCACAAAACCAGATGAGCTGGCTATTGGTAGGTGGCCTTATTTTCATAAAATTATCTGGGATTACACGCCAAGTGGTGGCACGTATGGTGATGCAGCCGTATTTCTGCGCTGGAATGCCAAAAGTATTCCTGCTAATGGAAGTAAAAAAGTGGCTCTGTACTACGGAATGGCACGAAAAATGAATAAACAGAAAAAATATGTTAGTGAAATAGTGGGTATGCAAAGCGTTTTTACTGAAAAAGAAAATACGAACTTTCTAGTGGATACCGTTTATTTTGACAACGCCAACGCCACACTTTCAAAAGAATTTATTGCTAATCTTGACAAGCGTTTGGTAGGAAGAAACCTGCAAAAAGTTGTGGGAATTATCATTGAAGGGCATACAGACGCAAAAGGTACAGATGATGCCAACGTGGAATACTCTCGCAAACGTGCCAAAGTCGTGAAAGATTATCTTATCAAAAAAGGCGTGGCAGAATTTAAGATTGTGCCAAAAGGTTTTGGGGAAATGTACGCCAATCAGACAGAAGATAGCCAAAAAAATGGCAATGCAAAAGATAGAAATGCCGTTTTGATGATGTATTATAAGGAATAAGTCATTAGAAATTAGGAATTGTGAATAAATACAAAATATTCATAATTCCTAAAAAACAACCCAAACTATCAACCAACCAAACCTAAATTATAATGAAAAATCTCTTTTTTACTTTTGTGTTGCTTGTATGTATGAGCGAAAACACGCAGGCGCAAGTAGCCAAAAGCCTTGATAAAATGACAGATAAGATTGATAGTCTAAGTCTATCAGAACAAGAGCTGACAGAAGTTCCTGCAAAGGTATTCCAATTTAAAAACTTGAAATACTTGGATTTAGGCAGCAATCAACTCACGTCTTTACCCAAAGAAATTGGAGAACTGAAAAATTTGGCATTTTTAGATTTGGATTTTAATCAGCTTACGGTTTTACCCAAAGAAATTATGGAACTAAAAAATTTGACAAACTTAGATTTGATTTATAATCAACTTACCTCTTTACCCAAAGAAATTGGAGAATTAAAAAATTTGACGAAATTAGGTCTATTTCATAATCACCTCACCTCTTTACCCAAAGAAATAGGAGAACTGAAAAATTTGACAATTTTAGATTTGAGTTGGAATCAACTCACGTCTTTACCCAACGAAATAAAAGAACTGAAAGGTTTAACAGGGTTATATTTGCATAAAAATCAACTCACTTTACCCAAAGAAATTGGAGAACTAAAAAATTTGAAAGAATTGAGTTTAAGTGAAAATAAACTTACCTCTTTACCCAAAGAAATAGGAGAACTGAAGAGTTTGACAAAGTTAGATTTGAATTATAATCCGCTTACTTCTTTACCCAAAGAAATAGGAGAACTAAAAAATTTGAAATATCTATCTTTAAATGTTAATCAGCTTACCTCTTTACCCAAAGAAATAGGAGAACTGAAAAATTTGAAATATTTAGAATTGAGGTACAATCAACTTACTACTTTACCCAAAGAAATAGGACAATTGGAAAATTTAAAAGAATTGTATTTGACTAATGGCAAACTAACGGCTTTACCCCAAGAAATTGGGCAACTGAAAAATTTGACGGAATTGGATCTGAGTGATAATCAACTTACTACTTTGCCCAAAGAAATAGGACAATTGGAAAACTTGAAAGCTTTACATCTGTGGAGAAATTCTATTTCTGATATTGAACAATGGAAAATATTTGAAATGTTGCCTAAATGTAACATACAATTCTAAAAAATTTCAACCAAATAAACCAAAATTATAATGAAAACAATTATCTATCTTATTTTTTCTTTCGTTTTGATAGGGAAAATACAAGCGCAAAGCAAAACACCCAATGTTACTGACAAAAATGGCAAACGTCAAGGACTTTGGACAGTTTATTATACCAAAAATTGGCAAGAAACAACCACAAAAGATAGTGTGGCTTTTTATTCTGTAGGAGAACTTAAAGACGGACAATTTAATGGCGTGTGCATAGATTATGACGCAAAGACAAATCTAAAGAAAAATGAAATAACTTATCTCAATGGAGTAGAAAACGGAGTTGCTATTTATTACCAAACAAACGGAAAACTAAGTGCAAAAGGCAAATTTTTGGCTGGAAAGAAAGATGGTACTTGGAATTGGTATTATCCAAGCGGTAAAATAGAGTCTGAATTTAACTTTTTAGCAGGAAAAAAAGAAGGGAAATATAAAAAGTTGAGCGAAAAAGGCGAATTTTTAGAAGAATATGTATTTGAAAACGACCAAAGGAAGGAAATAACATCTAATTTGGTCGTAGCAGAAGCACGTAAACTCTATGAAGAAGGTAAATTTATTGAAGCTTTTGACCTTAGTAAAAAAAATAAAACTACAGCAGAAAAAGAATACGGTAAAAAACACGAAGTTTACGCTGGTGCTTGCATTATTTTAGCTGATTTGTACCAACGACACGGTGATTTTGTAAACGCAACAACTTTATATATAGAAATTACGACCATTACTAAAAATCTAGGCACAAATCATTGGCTTTATGTGGCTTCTTTGCATACTTTATCTAACTTATATACAGAACAATCAAAATATCAACAAGCAGAAACCAACTTTAAAGAACTAGAAAACATCTATAAACAAAACTTAAACAAAGAAGATAGCCTAAATTATGCTAGTTTATTTATTAGTTGGGGTGATTTACATAAAAAACAAAGTAAATATACTAGTGCGGAAGTTTTTTATCAAAAAAGCTTGGACATTCGTCAGAAAGTGATGAGCAAAAACAGTATAGAATACGCTAATTCTTTGCAAAGTTTAGGCAGTTTATATACAGAAACAGAAAAATTTGCAAAAGCAGAAAGTTTATTCACGCAAAGTTTGACTATCAAAACAACTATTTTGGGAAAAAATAATCTTAATTTGGCTAATTCAATGGAATCTTTGGGTACTTTGTCTGCACAACAAGGAAATTATAAGAAAGCAGAAACATTATACTTACAAGTATTGGATATTAGAGAAAAAGCTGAAGGAAAAAATCATAAAAATTATATCAATACGCTTAATAATTTGTGTATAATGTACGGACAACAAGGCTATTCCAACAATGAAGAACCCTATATGTTAGAAATGTTTGAATTAAATCAAAAAAATACAGACAAAAATACGTTTAATTATGCCAATGTACTCAACACAGTAGGTGCATTTTATGCAAGAAAGAAAAATTATGTCAACGCCTTGCCTTTTTATGCAGAATCTCTAAGCATAAGAAAGCGACTTGCAAGTGAAAACAGCGAACTTTACGCAGCTTCTTTAAATAATTTGGCACAAATATATGGTAACACAAACAAGTATCAAGAAGCAGAAAAACTTTTTTTAGAAGCTATCAATATTCAAAAGAAAATCTCTGGAGAAAATAATCTAACTTACAAAGTTTTTGTAGATAATCTAGCGCAAATGTACCAAGAACAAGGTAAATATCAGCAAGCAACTACTTATTATCAAAAAGCTAGCCAAGTAATTATAGCACAAATAGACAATAATATTGCACATCTCTCTGAAAAAGAAAAAAGTTTGTATTTTGGGTTGTTTTCTTATGATTTGGAAGCATATAATGCCTTCACAACAAAGGCAAATAAGGATATTCCAGCCCTTACGGCGTGGTCTTTTAATACTTCTTTAACCACAAAAGGGCTACTTTTTAGCAGTTCACAAAAGATGAGAGAAAGAATACAAAACTCTGACGACAAAACACTCAAAAAACTCTATGAAAATTGGAAAGATATTCGCACAAAGTATGCAAAAGCCCTTCAAATGAATGCAGAAGAGCGTAAAAAACAAAATATTTCTACTGAAAAACTCCAAACAGAAGCAAATGAACTGGAAAAATCACTTTCTTTAAAGTCTGAACTCTTTGCAAAAGCTAATGATAAGACTAAATATACTTGGAAAGACGTTCAAAAACAACTAAAAGCAGGTGAAGTGCTTGTTGAGGTGAGTCGTTTTAGACAACCAAAAGAAATAAAAGTGTTTATATTTATTGGAAAAGGCATTGTTTATGTCCCCGCAGATGATGGCAACTATAAAGTACACAATATAATGGGAGAAAATACACCCGCTTATAAAGCTGGAATGCGTATAGGAGATATTTTTGTGGAAATAAATGGCAAAACTACCAAAGGAAAGACCAAAGAAGAGATAGAAAAGCTCTTTGCTCCCAAAGAATGTACTTTTAAAGTGCAATCAGTTACAAATAACATCAAAGATACTAAAATAAAGACGTTTGTTATAAAAGCGGATTCTATTTTTGATACTAAAACTATCTATGAGCCGTCTTATATGGCACTTATTATCACGCCCACCACGCAAAATCAGCCTGAAATGGTCGTACTTCCCAACGGAAAAGAACTAGAAACTGATGCGGTGGCGTATTATAAGAACAATATTAAGTTTAAAAAGGAAGATAAAGTATCCTACAATGCTTTTTGGAGAGATATTAAGGCTAAATTAGGTGATGCAAAGAAAGTTTATTTTGTGCCAGATGGCGTTTATCACCAGATAAACCTCGTAACACTCCAAAATCCTGCTACAAAGGCGTATGTAAGGAGTGAAACAGAGGTACAGTTGCTTTCTTCTTCCAAAGATTTGATAAAATATGTTGAAAACGCCAAAAAACAACGTAAAAACTTCAAAGATTATCAAATACATCTTTTTGGTTATCCTGCGTATGCACAAAAAGGAGCTAAAATATCTACTACAAAAGAAGAACGTAGTTTGTCATTTTCTGCCAAAATGGACACTACACAGCGGTTTTTTGATGCAAATTCTGGAGTTATCACCATTTTGGAAGGAACGAAAATAGAAATCAATAATATTTCCAAAATACTTTCTGATAAGAAAATAAAAGTAACTAATTATTTGGAAAATCAGGCGGAAGAAGGCACTATAAAAGCCCTTAAAAACCCTGATATTCTGCATATTGCTACTCACGGCTTCTTTTTGGGAGATACAGAAAAATTTGACAAAGAAAATTCAGATAAATTTAGAGAAAATCCACTTTTGAGAAGTGGACTTTTGCTAAAAGATGCTGAAAAAGGAATGCGTGGCGAGATAAAAGAAGGAGAAGATGGCGTTTTGACTGCACAGGAGGCAATAAATCTGAATCTTGATGATACTGAACTTGTGGTTATGTCGGCTTGTGAAACTGGTCTTGGAGAAATAAAAAACGGTGAGGGTGTTTATGGTTTGCAGCGTTCTTTCCAGCAGGCAGGCGCAAAAACCATTTTGATGAGCCTTTGGAAAGTTGATGATGTGGCAACACAAGAAGTGATGACACTTTTTTATAATAATCTTGTAGCAGGGAAAACCAAACGCCAAGCCTTTGATGATGCACAAGAAACGCTTTACAAAAAGTACAAAAACCCTTACTTTTGGGGAGCATTCGTGATGGTAGGAGAATAATTTTTGAGGTCTAAAGTGTGAGGTATTTTTTGTCGTGGAAAACTGTATTTACATCATATTTCATATTTCATACTTCATACCTCATAGTTTTTTCGTATATTTGTAAACTGTTTAGTAACTAAATTTTAATAATTAAATTTTACGAAATTGTTTGCACTTATTACAGGCGGAAGTCAGGGGATTGGGCGTTGTATTGCGGAGGAATTTGCCAAAAGAAAAATAAATATCCTTATTGTGGCACTTGCTGATGTTTCTGTGGAAGAAACAGCAGTATTTTTGCGTGAAAAATACGGCATTTTAGTAGAAACTTTCACCACAGACCTTACCAAAGACAATGGCGCACAAGAAGTTTATGACTTTTGTCAGTCTAAGCAAATTGTTATAAAATACCTCATCAATAATGCTGGAATGGGTTATACGGATAGTTTTAATGGGAAAACCATTGGCTTCCACGAAACTCTTTTAAAACTAAATATTTTGGCAAATGTGCGTTTGTGTCATCTATTCTTAGAAGATATGAAAAAATTACCCAAAGCATATATTATGAATGTTTCTAGTATGGCTGGGCTTTTTACAATGCCATTTAAAAGCACTTATGCAGCTAGTAAGCAGTTTGTAGTGAGTTTTTCAGAGGCGTTGCGTGAGGAAGTGCGTTTTACGGGTGTGAGCGTGAGCATACTTTTTCCTACGGGCGTGGCAACCAATCCAGAAACCACCACCGCAGTAGAAAAATTGGGTAAAATAGGTAAATATGTGAGTAGCACCCCAGAAATCATAGCAGCAGCAGCTGTAAAAGGCTTACTTGTAGGCAAAAAACGTATTATTGCTGATTTTTGGTCAAGATTATTTGCTAATGCCCGCCACATTGTACCAAAAGATATAGTTATTTGGCTTGTAGGGAAGGTTTTGCGGAAAAAATTTCAGCAGTAAAAACTGTAAGCAAAAGAATTTTGAAAATTAGCATAAAAAATATTACATTTGCAGAAAAAATACATAACTCTAAATCAATAAATAGGAGATATACTTTGTATTTAATTTCTAATTTCTAATTCATAATTAAAATAATGGCAACTATTTCAGATATTTCAAGAGGTTCTTTTGTTCGTATAGATGGTGAACTGCTACAGGTAATTGAATTTCAACACCGTACGCCTGGTAATTTGCGTGCATTTTATCAAGTCAAAATGCGCAATGTGAAAAATGGCAAACTAGCAGAAAACCGCTACCGCCCAAGTGATAGCGTAGAAATAGTACGTGTAGAAGTGAAAGAATACGTTTTTTCTTACAAAGATGGCAATAGTTATGTTTGTATGAACAACGAAACTTACGAACAAATTTATGTAAATGCTGAAAGTTTTGGTGATGCTGTACGTTTTTTGAAAGAAGAAACTATCGTAAAAATCAGTTTGGACGAAAATGAAACGCCAATCAGTGCAGAACTTCCACTTTCTGTTGTTTTGGAGGTTACTTACGCAGAGCCTGGCATACGTGGGGATACTGCCAATAAGACACTAAAACCTGCCACTTTGGAAACTGGCGCACAAATAAATATCCCGCTTTTTGTGGAAATTGGAGAGAAAATTAGGGTAAATACAGAAACTGGAGATTATATGGAAAGAGTGAAATAATAGCCCCTAACCCCCCAAAAGGGGAATAAATACAAAAGCGCAAACTGGAAAGTTTGCGCTTTATTTAATTTATGAGTAAAAAATTATCTATCTTTCGTGGTATAAGGGAAAGTTTCATTTTCCTTAGAACGCCCCTGCGTAAGATTTTGCTTCTTAGGGTTTTGCTGTGGTACAACTTGCGTGGAAGTGTCTGCTTTTCCAAAAGGAGTACCAAAAGGTTTTTTTGTCGTTTTCATAGTAGTAAATTATTTTAGTTGTTTTGTTTGATTATTCACTATTTTTTACTGCTAACTCTTATATTTCAAAAGGTATGCCAATTTTTTTAGAAAACAAAAAAAAATACCCTGATTTTTTACAAAATGTGAAAAATTTTAGAAATTAAGTATTTTCTTCACTTTGATAGCTTTTTCATTTTCCGGTGTATTTGTCAAAATTTTGTCTAAATAATTTTTAGATTTCTCTTTGTCATCTTGCAAAACAGATAAAGAGAAATGTAACCAAATCCATTCAGTGTCATTTTCTCTCACCAAATCACAATAAAAAGCGGCTTTTTCCAAGTTTTTCTGCTTTAAATACCATTTAGCAAGCAAAATGCTTCTTGCACTATCACCTGCGCTTGTTTGTTCAACTTTTTGTATAGTAGAACGTTTTTTAGTTTCGTTTTTATTGTATTTATCAAAAATACTTACCAAAGATGGATAAGCCTTGAAATCATCAAATTTGCTAATACTTAATTCTAATAAATTCTCCATTTTTTGCCAATCTTTTTCTAAAAAACTAATCAAAATAAGGCATTCTAAGGTTGCTAGATTATTTTTTTCATCATATTGCAACTGAAAATATTTTTTTGCATTTTCTGTCTCACCCAAATATATAGAAACAAAACCTAAACTATTTAGAAGCGTAGCACGTAATTTATTTTCATTATTTGGCTGATTATTAGGCGCACTGTTGAGCTGTTTTGTAAGGAATTTTTTAGCAGCAACAAAATCTTTTTTCTCTTCTTTGGTTAGTACCGAAAACAATCTTTTATAATCTTCCTCTTTATTTCTATTTGGTTTTTTGTCGTTTTCCTTGAAAAATGCTACCATAGAAGCAAAATAGGCTTTACTAACTGTCGCAAAATGATACAAATGCTCATAAGCAACTTCTTTTGGATTTGCTTTAAGTGCCTTTTGGGCAATACTAATATCCACATTGGGTAGTGTTTTATTTTGACCTGCGGCAGCCATATATTCAAATTCATAAAGCATAATCTGCGACATACAGGCATTCAGATTATACGGTTCAATAGCTAAAAGTTGGTTGATATATTTTTGCGTTTTTGCAAAATCTGCAAATAATACCAAGTGCATAGAAACATTCCAAGATAAGATTTCTACGTTTTTAGGGAATTTTGCTGCTGCTTCTTCCAAAAAATGAGAGAAATATTTATAACTTTGCGTTCCATAAAATAAAGTAAAAACTTCTGTATAAGGAATAGTGCTTTGAGGTTCTTTTTCCACCCAAAGCGTATAATTTTCAATTGCCAAATCATAGTATTTTCCAGCATTTGTTTTATCTTTTTTTTCAAGATGAAAGTCCAGGCACAAATACTGATACAGACTCGCATCTTTGTAATTATTTGTCTTTTTAGCTAAAATTTCTTGTTCAGAGAGATTTTTATAAGGACTTATTTTTTCTTTTTCCTTCTTATAATCTTCTGGTCTGAAATTGAATGTCATACTATAATCACATGAATTAAATTCAATTTGATTGAGAACTGTATCTTTTTGAGCAACACTAAACTGCGCAAAAAGACAAGTATTTACTAGAGATAGGAACAAAAAAAGGGTATAAAAATACTTATTCATAATTTTATTTAAAAGAAATTTACTCAAGGAATATGGCGTTAATATACAAAAAATCCTACAAAAAACAAATTTTGTAGGATTTATGTATTAACGTTTGCTTGCGCTACACCAGGAATTTAGGGGCTTTTACCTTGCTATCACTAATTTTTTTCTTGCTTTGATATTGTTTTCCCCTGTTATTTCTATAAAATACATACCTGATGCATATTTTTCAGTATTGATTAGAAGCCCTTTATTACCTTTTGTAAGAGAAAAAGCATCTATTCTTTTACCATAACTATCAAACAAAATTACGCTAAAATCTTCCGCAGTTTCTTGTCTAAAACCTGTAAATACTTCATTTTGCGCAGGATTTGGATAAACAACAAACTCATTTTCAAGCATTGTGTTATCTAATGCCGTTGCTGGGTCTGTACCTGTCGGATTGGTAGTTACGTTGAAATAAGCCGCTTGATAAATTTCTTTCGTAGTTTCATCTTGTACAAAAACTACCAAAACCAATTTATTACCATTATACACTTTTGATGGACTCCAATTAAGGTTTAGAATCTCTTGTGTACCAGCCAACCACGTTTTATTGATGATTGTGCCTGCAGCATTTGGTATCATTTTTTTGACAACATTTTTAAACGTAAGCCCTCCAAAATTACCAGTAGTAAATACTGTTCCTAGTATTTCTTGCTCTACCACAACAGTCTGCACAATTACTCTGCGTGAAAACGGTTCTAATGCTTTTATAGTAGCGGTTACGTTGAGTAGCTCTCTTGGAATATTTGGAAAGTTTACAGAAATTTCAAAAGGCGCAGCTTCTAGCGTTCTTTTGTTATAAACAGGCGTTCCCCATTCAGAAAACTTACGGTTTTCTATCACGCCATCAATGGCAGTACGTGGCACTTGCGACACACTATAAAACAAGGCTCTTGCGCTTGGATCTGCCGTATTGTCATTATTCATTGGGTCATTTCCAGGGAAATTAGTATGGTATTGAATATTATAAATTTCATTTTGTGCAACCGCAGAAGGGAAATTATTGATAAACGTATTTTCAGTATTAGCTTCAGAACTTGCAGCATTGGTAAAATGCTCCAAAAGTGCAATTCTGTTTCTATTTCCTATAAAAACCTCATCAAAAGCAAAACCATCAAAAGTTTGCCCCACAGGATTATCTGCATTACTACCAAAAGCCACCCTAAAGCGCACAGAAGCCTGCCCTTTGAACTGGTCAAGGCTAAATTTAGCTACTTTGAAAGCAGTAAAAGTATTTCCAGTCCACGCATTCACGACAGACTGCCCACCTGGTTGTGCAATAATCCCTGCTGTATTGTACCATTCTATGCCATCTCCAATAGTTCCCACCACATTCCACGAAACTCCATCATTGATGGAAGCAAGCAAAACAGCACCATCACTTCCTCTATCTGTATCATACCAAACTTTCATAGAAATCATTGGTTTGGTGAGCGTTGGGTCAGTGAAATTAAAGCAAGGACTTTCTACATAAGAACGCTCATTTGGATAAAATGTATTGCTATTCCCTTTGGTACTCCACGCACCGCCAGCCGTTGTTGAGGCATTTATTTTTGCACCAGTGGGCACGCCACCTGCCCAACTATAACCCACAATATCTTGAGTAGGATTTACACTACTTTTGATAAGTCCGTTAGCTAACCAAAAACCATTATTTACATCAAAATTTTCTTTGTATGGTGTAGCCGCAGTAGGTGTAACACGTGGGAAAATTAGGACATCACGCTCTATAAAATCAGTACAAAGTGAGTTGGTTGTAACGGTAAGCCTTACGGTATATCTTCCTGGCGCACTATAAGTATGTGTGATAGCAGGCAAGGGTGCAAGTGGCAAAGGCGCAATGACTGTTGCTGTATTACCATCTCCAAACGTCCAAGCATAAGTAGTAATACCCCCAGTTCCTATCAATGTTGAGGTATTGAAAAACGCTGTTGCATCTCCTTGACAAAATTTAGCAGTTGTAAAGCCTGCCACAGGAATAGCCCCAATGGTTACGTTAGTAGAAAATGTTTTTGAACAACCTAAAACAGAAGTAATAGTAAGAGAAACTACAAAAGTACCAGGTGTTGTAAATTTATGTTCTATAAATTGTGTAGTTGTATCAACAACGGGGGTATTATCACCAAAATCCCAAGAATAACCATTATTTCTAACATTATCATCATTAGGAGTAGCGGGTATTTGTGCTTGTATTATTGATGTACTAGCATCAAAAAGTACAGGTATATTAACGCATTTTTGTGGAGCTACCGTAAATAACGGCTTTGGTACAGGTATTACTGTAAGTGTTTTTACGGTTGATTCTCCCACACAACCATTTCCATTAGTATAAATAAACTTTATATTAAATACTCTTTGTACTATTCCTGTTGTTATTATTGATAAATTACCCTGTGTGATAGATGTCCCCGCTAATATCAGAGAAATTGGCGCAGTAGCTGGTGGCACAACTGGACTTATTTCTACTATAGAAAAGGTTATGCCCGTACCAACGGATATTGATGGCAATAGCGTAATAAGATTAAAATCATTACAAATACGAGCATTACCAGTAACAGCATCAACAGAATAACCATTATTAACGCTTGTGGCTGGTGCAAAAGCAAAACTAACAATAGGTAAAGGATTGATAGTAAGTATTTGTGTAATAGTAGTTTCTTTGCTACAAAAGTTAGGTCTGGTATAAGTATAAGTAACAATATAATTTCTTATAACAAGTACATTATCACCCGCAAACAAAACATTAGGGTTAAAACTGTTTACTCCTGCGGGTAATGTCCTTACCACTGCATTCAAAGTAAACTTAAATACACCATTACTTGGTGTAAAGGCTGTTACACCATAATCTGTTGGATTGGTGATAGTTGGCAAAAGTTGTACTAAATTTATATCAGCACAAATATTTAAGTCGTCAGCAGTTGTGGTTGGCGTAACTTGAAATTTAAATGCAGGTTCAGGCAAAGCATAAATTTCAAAAGTAAGAGGTAATGTTATTTGCTCACAACCATTAGTATCTTCATATTTATGCGTTACTGTATAAGAACCAAAACCTGCCCCTGTTGCGGTACTCGCAAGAAAAGAAGGGTCAAATGTATTAGTGCCTGTTAATGCAGGTATTGTGATACTGAAAGATCCTCTTGTAATGGTGAAAGAACTTTTAGTTGGGTCAAAAGCACCTGCTCCACTGACATACGCAAGATTTAAAAATGGCGTGCCAGCAGGCTCATTGGCGCAAAATTTATTATCAATAGGAGCAACAAAACTAATAGTAGTAACAGGTAAAGGATTGATAATGAAAGTTTGTACGGGACTTTGATTGGTACAAGTATTTGCATCTGTATAATTATAAAAAACCTCATACGTACCTACGCCTGTAAACGAAGCTAGTGTCAAATCAATAGTATTTATTCCATTTGAAATATTAAAAGCTGTGCCTAATGCGGGAGATATTTTTCTGATAGTAAAAAAGCCATTAGTGGGTGTAACTACTGCACCAGTATTCACCAAAGGCAATAAATTAAAACTTGTAGCATCAATACAAAAAGCAGGAGTTCCTACAAAAGTAGCCGCAAAAGAGAATGTGGGATTAGGCAAAGGATTTATTCTTAATGTGTATGCATTAGAAATTTTGCTACACGCTCCAGCAACACTATAAGTATAAGTGATGTCATAATCTCCAGGAATTCCGCCAATACTTGAGACAAATGGGGCAGAAGTAGGGTTGAAATTATTTATGCCAGCTGCCAAAGTTGTTATTAGTATGCCACTCTTTTTAATAGTGAATGTACCATAAGAAGCATTAAAAGTACCAACACCATATATACTAGTATTGCTAACACTTGGTGTAAGAACTACATTGTTTACACTAGCACATATAGAAAAAATAGAATTGAGACCAGAAGAAAATGTAAAGTCAGGAGCAGGCAAAGCACGCAATTTGAGCAATATAGGACTAGTAACTGTTGTGATGCATTGTTTTGTGTCTGTGTAAGTGTAATCAACAAAATACTCTCCTACCCTACTTATATTAAAAATAATACTAGGATTAAAACTCATTACACCATCAGGCAAAGTTGCTGTGAATGCAGGTGTTGTAGGTGTACTTGCTGTATTTGCTCTAAGTGTAATTTTTCCGTTCATTGCATTAAAAGGAGAAACATTTACACCTGTTACATTAGCAGTAAAAAATGCAGAATTGCCATCACCATAGCAAAATTCATTCAATAACGGATTAGTAAAATTAAATGTAATGGCAGGTAAAGGATTGATAGTGAGTTTTCGTCTAGGAGAAACGCCCGTACACCCATTGTTGTCTGTATACTCGTATTCTACATAAAAATCATTCACAATATTTGGATTAGCAACAGTAATATTATTGGTAATAATGGTATTTGTTGCGGAAAACTGGTTCAAAACAGTTCCTCCTGTCATAGCTGCATATATTTTTATGCTTCCACTGGCAATTAGGAGTACATTAGGCGCAACAGCGTTAGCCCAATTAGGCGTGAGAATAACATTATCTCGGGTTGCTTTATTACAAATTTCATATGTATTTAACGCAAAGCTCAAATCAGGAGCTGGGTTGATGGTAAGTTGTTTTATTGTACTACTTCCAATACAACCACCTGCTGTAGCCGTATATACATAGCTAATATCATAAGTACCAGCACCCACACCACTATTAGCATTAAAATCTGTAAGGGGATTAAGGTTAATAACGCCAGCACCAAACAACTGTCCTATTGCGCCCCCAGTTGTTTTTTTAACAAAAACCTGCCCACTACCTACAGGAAGCCCAGCACCAGGCGTTACTACAAAACTTGTAGCATTGTAGCAAATAGCAAGCGTACTAGCTCCTGAAAATGTAAATGTTGGTACAGGATTATTATAAATAGTAACTGTACTCACACTAGAAGTACCCCCACAAATAGTTCCTGTAGTAGGGTTTGTAATAGTAATATTATAAACGCCTGCACCAGAAAAATTGCCACTTGCAATAGTAAAAATGGTTTCTCCTATACCTATATTTGCTGTAGTAGTGCCTCCCGCTACTTTACTTATGGTAGCAATACCAGCAACAGAAGTAAATATTTTTATGCTTATATCACTTACACAAGCAGTAGAAATAACACTACTAGCTGAATTTCTGATTTCTAGTGTAGGGCTTAATGATGTTTTTATCTTAAATGTTCTCTCTAAAATATTTCCACAACTTTGAGGAGAGGTATAAGTATATCTAAGGGTATAATCTCCAGCAGGAATAACAGTGGGGTTTATAATATCTAATGGCAAAGTAGCTATAGTAGCAGGATTTGAGGTGAGATAATATTCTAACGTAACTGTACTTCCAGCAGGCGGATTGCTTATTACCGAAGGATTACCCAAAAAAACTTTTGGTAATATGGTAAGTGCTGATGTAGCAGGGCAAAACTCTGTAAGATTAGGTAAATTTACATCTAAAACAGGGTTTTTATATACTCGCACAAATGCAAGTACAAAAACACATCTCGTAATTGGCAATGGGAAGAAACCGAAATTCTCCATATTTGTTCTAAATACTGCCATAATGACAGGAATAGTAACAAATTCATTTGTACCAATAACAGCAAGAATTGCTGGTGATGCTGCATTAAAAGTGTATTGACTTAGCGTAGCATTCCAAACTATCCCTAGATTAATATTACCACCTAAATAATTAGGAAAAGTGTATTTATTTGCATATATAGAAGGGAATGAAGCATCATAAATTTGACCGTTAATATAAGCTGTATTAGGTGCTTGAGCAACAAGTGGTGAAGGTGTTGGGCTATTCAATATGCCTGCGCTTGGCGTTAGTACAGCAGCACTTGGCGCACTAGCACAATAAAGCGGAATTAAATTATTAATAGAATTACTAGCATCAAAAACTGTAAGTTGTATAAAATTAGTTCCCACACAACCATTCGCATCCGTATAAGTATAAGTAATGGTAATAGGAAGATTGAGTGGTGCTATACTAGGATAAAAATTAGTACCAACTACTGCAGTGCCAGAATATACGCCTGTACCTGTAGGGTTAAATGTTCCAGATGGAGATGTACCCACATATCCCCCAAATGTAGTACCATCTCTTAAAGATACTGGCACATTATCATTAGGATAAGAAGTAGCGTTTGTCCATACAAAATCTACAACTGATGCAGGATTTACAATAATGCTAATAGCTGGACTAGTAGTTGTGTTACAATTTCCTGCTACAGTTGCCCTTACACTCAATGTGCCTGTTGTTATGCTTGTTGCATTGGTTGTATAAGTATCATTTAATGTATTTGTGGTACTTAAAGTACCATTTGCCATAGCTGTAGCATTAGAGCCGTTCCAAAGAAAAGTATAAGTAGCTCCCACAGTTCCAACAGCAGTAAAAATAGACTGATTTGGCAAACAAATTGTTGTACCACCACTTGTAAGTGTAAGATTTACAACAGGATTAGGTGTTATAGTAATAGTAAATGGTACTTTTGCACTCTCGCAAAATGGCGCAGTATTATTGCGGGTAGTTACATAAAATTGTTTTGTGCCTAATGTAGTATTATTTGCCCCTGTATAACCCAAATTTTGCCTAGAAACACTAGCCGTTGTGGTTGTATGAATAAGTGTATTTGATGCATCATAAAAATAAGCACTTGTGCCACCCGCTATAGTAAATGACGTAGCATCAGTAATAAAAAAACCACTACAAATAGATAAATTGCTACTCGTAAATGCTATGGGCAAAGTAGGTGCTGTGGGTACGGCTATGGAATTGACGGTAGCGAATATTGGACGAGAGGCATCAGAAAGTCTGTTACCTGCTTGTATTGCATTTCCACCTGTACGTAATAATGCTCCTGTGGCAATACCAGTTAGTTTTCTAATACGAATACTACTAATAGTAATAGCATCAATACCAAAATAAGAAGTACCAACATCATAAATAACTATTATTTTACCTATTGCAACTGTGATACTCAAATTAGATACATCAGAGCCTGAGGAAGAAACATTATAACCAATATTTGTATCAAACTCAAACCCAGTAGGTGCATTTATTTCAAGAATTTGATTATTGCCTTGCCCAAAAGAAGTTGCACTAACTTCTGTTATAACAATAGGTCCTAACAAACCATAGACACCGTTAGCGCAAACATTGAGTGTGGGTGCAGTTACAGTAACAACAGAGGAAGTTCTAAAAGAAATGCTTTGTGCCATACAAGCCTCTAAAGCCGCATTTTGGCAATCACCTGCACCAAGTGTAACAGTATATAAAGTATTTGCAGCTAATTCTGAGGTGAATGTAATAGTAACAAAACGTCCAGTTCCATTAATAATAGCTCCAAAAGGTACAACAGGAGATACACTAAATACACTTGTAATATTAGTAATAGTAAAAAAATTACCTGAGCTATCAAATATTTGTTGATCAAAACGTAGTAAAACTGTCGTATTTGTTGCAATACCAGTAGGGCTAGTAGCTGGTGACACAACACCACCACTACCAAAAAGCGTCAGTTGGTCTATTACTGGGGCTTGCGCTTGTAGGTACGTGTGAGAGAGTGCCAGCATACAAAAGCACGCTAGGCAGATGCGTAAAAAGTTTTTCATAAAACTGAAAGATTTGATTAGGTGGTTTGATTTTAGGTATTGAGATTAGCTTTGTAGTTTTTTTGATATTCTTTGATACCTTTTTAGGACAGAAAGTAACCAAAATACAATCAAATATCTTAGTTTTTTTTGAGAATACAAAATGTTTGGAGGGAATTTTTTAACGAAAACAGGATTTAATACAAAAAATATTTTGTATTAAATCCTGTTTTCTTGCAATCCTAAAAAATCTTAGTCCGCTTTTACTATTCTCTTCAAAATATTTCCCTTTTCTGTACTAATTTGTAGCAGATAAATGCCATTTGACGCATTTTTTAAGGAAATAACCAACACTTTTGTAGTATTTTTTGTTTCGTTTATGGAATTTTCCATTTGAGTAGTATAAATTTGTTTGCCTTGCACATCATACACACGAATAACAGCTTTATCTATTTCCAAACTACCAAAATCAATCTTAAAATCTGCATTGCTAGGATTTGGATAAACCGTAATTTCATTATCAAGTGTTTCTGTACTTGCAGTTGGAGTTGTTTTATTTCTCCAAATAGGAC
>JAYVHJ010000129.1:0-1810 GCA_043771315.1 Raineyaceae bacterium | reverse complement strand
GTTGCGGACATAATTCTCCCAAATGGTTAGGAAAATGCCCTTCCTGCAACGAATGGAATACTTTTGTAGAAGAGATTTTAGCAAAAGATGACAAACAACAAAAAGGTGACTGGCGTGTAAGCACCAGCCAAACCATTGCAAAACGTCCCCTTGCCCTGCAAGAAATCAAGTTTGAAGAACAGCCACGCATCACCACAAAAGACAAAGAACTCAATAGAGTGCTTGGAGGCGGTATTGTGCGAGGTTCTTTGGTGCTTATTGGCGGTGAGCCAGGCATAGGAAAATCTACGCTGATGCTACAAATTGCGCTTAGTTTGGCTAATTTGCGTGTTTTGTATGTTTCTGGAGAAGAAAGTGAGCAACAAATAAAAATGCGTGCTGACAGAATGGAGCATAAAAGCGACAACTGTTTTATTTTGGCAGAAACAAATACGCAAAATATTTTTAAGCAAATAGAAACGCTAGAGCCTGATATTCTGATAATTGACTCTATCCAAACGCTCCAATCATCATTTATTGAGTCTTCCGCAGGGAGCGTGTCGCAGGTGCGTGAGTGTACGGCAGAACTAATGCGTTTTGCCAAAGAAAGTGGTACGCCTGTATTTTTGATAGGACATATTACCAAAGATGGTGCGCTTGCAGGTCCAAAAGTGCTAGAACACATGGTGGATACTGTTTTGCAGTTTGAAGGTGATAGACATTTGGTTTATAGGATTTTGAGAACGACCAAAAACCGCTTTGGTTCTACTTCTGAACTTGGTATTTACGAAATGTTGGGTACAGGCTTGCGTGAAGTAAGCAATCCGTCAGAAATCCTTATTTCGCAACGTGAAGAAGATTTGAGCGGTGTAGCTATTGGTGCAACATTAGAAGGAAACCGCCCTCTTTTGATTGAAATACAGTCTTTGGTAAGCCCTGCTGCTTACGGAACACCTCAAAGAAGTTGTACAGGTTTTGATGCAAAACGCTTAAATATGCTCCTTGCGGTGCTAGAAAAGCGTGGAGGTTTCCGTTTGGGAACACAAGACGTATTTTTGAATATTACAGGAGGTTTGCGTATAGAAGACCCTGCTATTGATTTGGCAGTTTGTGCTTCTATTGCATCTTCTTATGAGGATATTTTTATTCCTCAAACAGTTTGTTTTGCGGCAGAAGTAGGGCTTGGCGGCGAGGTACGTGCGGTTATGAAAATAGAAAACCGCATTGTAGAAGCTGAAAAACTAGGTTTTAAGACTATTTTTGTATCAAAATATAACCTAAAAGGAATTGATGTAAAAAAATATAAAATTGAAATTCGTGGCGTGGCAAAGCTAGATGAGGCTTTTAGAGGGATTTTCTAGGGGAAAATGAATAGAATAAAATAAAAAAAGTCCTTCAAGGTTTTTAAAACCTTGAAGGACTAAAAATTTAAGTCTATTTTTTTCTGTATTTAATCTTAAAATCTCGCAATCCTTAAAATCCTAGTCTGCCTTTTACTATTGTCTTCAAAGGTTATAGTTATTTTTTGGAAATACGTTTTTTTTCGTAAATTTGTGCTGCCAATATTAATAATTCCTAAAAAAATAAACAATGCTTACAAAAGATTTTTACAATATTATAGATGCTGAACTTAATATTATCATAGAAAAATATAAAGATGATGAACATATCAAAAAGCATAAAAAAGTTGATAATCAAAAATCTTATGCTCTTTTGATATGGTTTCTGGATTTTTATGGCAGAACATCAAATTATTCAAATTTTATTACAGATGGGAAATCAGACGCTTCTTGCGACATTGTGGTTGATAATTTGGATAGTCAAGGAAATA
>JAYVHJ010000128.1:0-2032 GCA_043771315.1 Raineyaceae bacterium | reverse complement strand
CTTGTTTGCGTGTTTGGACTGTGATAGCTTTTCCGCTTTTGTCTGTCTTTCCTTTCGTTACTTGTATTTCTCCTTTGTATTTGTCTGTTTTTGTTTTGCCATATTTTCTCAAAAGACGTTTTTTAGGCGACAAATCAGGTTTTTTGTTAGGGCGTTTCTCTGCCTGTGCTTGTGCATTTTGGTTAGAAAAACACAAACAAATTACTAGAAACACAAAAAACAGCAATATTTTTTTAGAGTTTTTCAAAGAGAATATTTAAATAAATATTATTAAAACGTAAAGATGCAAAAATATAGTGAAAAATAAAAAACTTTTTCAAAATCCAAAGAAAATCTAATAAAAAAATGAAACAGATTATCCCCAAACTATACCTAGTATAAAATTGTACTACATTCCATTTGACAAATCAAATTGCTATAAAAGTAACATCTTATTTTCAATAATTCTGTAACAAAAAATCCGTAAGCAAAATTACTTACGGATTTTAGAAGATTTGCGACTTCTCAAAGGAACTATTTTATATTCATTCACACTAGCAGTTGCTAGTTTAAAAATCACAATTAAACTACAATTCTTTTGGCAATGGGATTCTTACTGTTTCCCCTATCCAACAGTTCAGCGTAACAGATTTGCCACCTTTTCCACTCTGAAAAACGTCTGCTTTGCTAGGATAAAATTTCTTTGCATAAGACATTTTAGCAGAGTTACCTGCTTTTTGATACATATTAAATGCAGCAATAGCATAAGCACGCCCTTCTACGGCATCTTTTGTGCCACATTCTGGGCTACCAATATACAAATCTCCAATTCTAGCATAAATATTACTTGCTGATGAAGGCTCTAATGCTAACAGTTGCAACAAATAAGTACGTGTAGCAGCTTTATTACCTGCTTTTTCAGAATTTGAAATCAGTTTTTTAGTGATTTTCGTTTTCTGTGCTGATGTTGTTGCTAAACCTTGAGATTTATTAAAATACTCTTGTGCTTTTGTGGCTTCTCCACGAGCATCAAACATTTGATAAAGTTTGTAAAAATTATCAAAAGAAGGGTCTTCTTTTGCCAATTTCTCTGCTATTTCTGCAAATAATGGGCTTTTAGTACAATCTGCATCACTCAAATAATTGCTTAATTTGATGGCTTCTTCTTTTGATTTTGTTTCATTATATTTTTTAGTGAGGTTTTTCTCAATAAAGTCACAAGTAATTTTAGCTTTAAAACACTCTGTAAATTTTTTCGTTACAAGTTCGTTAGATTGCTCAAATTGTGCTTTTTGTGCAACATTATTTTTGATGTTGTACTCAATAACGGCACTTATTTTTTCAAATTGTGTAAAACCAGCATCATCAGTAATTTTTTTGTTTGCCAAAGCTGTACAAGTTACGTCCATTGCATAATACAAATTTCCTGCAAAAGTATTATTTCCGTTCAACTCAATAATTTTTTTGAAAAGATTATTAAGCGTTTCAACGGCTTCTGGACGTACAGAAAGGTATTCATACGCATAATGCCCTTTGTAGTTCATTTGCGTTCCTTCCTGTGGTTTTCCTGCCTTGTCGTTAGGAAAATATTTTACATAATTATCATAAGACATCAAAAAAGTATCTTGATATGCCTTTATCATTTTTTCATCTTTTAGTTCTGCAATTAGTTTTGGATAAACATCAGAAGCAACTTGGTAATGGTAAGGTGCATTATCAGGCACATTTTTAAGTATCCAACCCAAATGATTAGCTGCATCTTGGTATTTTTTGTCTTGCATAGCGTTTTTATATAAAATGCGTTGTTTTACAAGCATTTCACGCAATTTTGGGTCTGTTGGCTCTTTTACTTGTGCCATAGTTTGCAAAGAAACCATCAAAGCAAAAACAGAGAAAATTGTGTTTAGGAAAATCTTTTTCATTTTTATAATTGATTTATTGTTAATTTGTTTTGTTTAAAATCTTATAATTTCGTACTTCGTACCTCAAACTTCGTACCTCAATATTTATTCTATTTTTGGTCTATTAAACCAAAGCAAATCATTGATTGTTG
>JAYVHJ010000127.1:0-34768 GCA_043771315.1 Raineyaceae bacterium | reverse complement strand
CTTCAAACGCCTAATTTGCGCATTTTGCTAAATACTTGGACATTCTCACTTATAAATCTTTTTAGTTCTTTTGGTGGCGTTTATACTGAGATATTACGGGCATTTACAGGCAAAGAAACTTCTGCAAAATCAAAGAAAATCAGCAGAAACCTAAAACTTGCCATTATTCCTACGCTCATTTTTGTAGTGTTTTATTGTATTTTCCTTATTGCAAATCCTGTGTTTGCTGGCTATAATAGCCATATTTTTGATGAAATAACTGTATTTTTGGGAAATCTTGTTGAAAACATCTCTTTTGAGCGGATTGGGTTTATTTTGGTTGGATTTTGGCTTATTTCAGCTGTTATCTACCGTTGGAACATAGATAAAAGTTTTGATACAATCCGCATTTTGGGCGTTGATTTGGTCATTAGAAAGAAAAAAGCAAAGGTAATTTCAACTAAAAAAATTATTGAAATACTTGAAAACCAAGATGATGATAAAAATGATAGTGGAGATTTTCAAAAGAATTTAAAAGAAAATCCGTATAGAAATGCACGAGAAACACAACTTTTATTCAAAAGTTTAGACCTTAAAAATGAGGTACAAATGGCATTTCTGGTTGTTATTTCTGTGAATTTGTTGCTTTTGGTGGTAAATATTATTGATATTCGTTTTTTGTGGTTTGTCTTTACACCTTCTCCTGACGTGAGTTTGGCATCAATTGTGCATCAAGGAACATATATGTTGATTTTTAGCATTTTATTGTCTATGGCTATTCTGATGTACTATTTTCGTTATAATATCAATTTTTACAAGAAAAATACGCTTCTCAAAAGTCTTGCTATGCTTTGGCTGGTGCAAAATGGTATTTTAATTATTTCTGTGTTTTTCCGTTGTTATTACTACATTTCAGAGTATGGACTTGCCTACAAAAGAATTGGTGTAATTTTGTTTTTGATTTTGACTATTATTGGCTTGATTACGTTTTATAGTAAGATAAAAGACAAAAAATCAGCTTATTATCTGCTTCGTGTGAACAGTTTGGTGGCTTATGTGATGCTTATTGCTATGAGTTTCATAAATTGGGATAATCTTATTGTGAGCGAAAACCTAAAACACGCTAACTGGAACGAATTAGGGGATATTGGTTTCACTACAAGCCGTTCTGATAGTACATTGCCTATTTTGTACGAAAATGAGAAAAAAATAAACCTCAAATCAGCACAAACAAATTTCAATCATAAAGAATACTTGGATAACCGCAAAAAACGCTTCATAAAACATTATGAATCAAAGTCTTGGCTTTCTTGGAATGCAACTTCTGCGAATGTATACGCAAGACTGAAAGAATAATATTTTAGACAAAAAGAGAGATAAACAAGCGTTTATCTCTCTTTTTATGTTCATTTTATCAATACTTTTAGTTTTTCTAAAAGCCTGTTTTTATCCTCTAATGTTAGTGTTTCTGTGTATTCTAAGAATTTTATAGCAAATTTTCTTAACGCATTATTAAACCATTTTTCGTTGTCTTTTACTTTTTCAGACTTGATAATTTCAAGCCATTCTACCGCCAAAAACTCCTGCCAATCAGCTAATAATTTTATTTTTTGCTCCGTAATCTCTTGATTATCAGTAATAGTTAGAATATCATCTTTGATAATTCTATTTTTCTCATTCCACTCAAAAAGCGTATTAAAACCAATTTGAGGTCTTGGACTTCTATCAGGAAACGGCAACTTTTCAGTAATGCTGTTGATGTAATATCCTGTAGACACTTCAATTTTTTTATCACTTCTTTTCACAAAAATAACCCATTCAAAAGGAGAAATTTGTTGCACACTTGAACCTGGAATATTATTATTTTTGGTTGATTTTAATTCCAAAGACTCAAAATAAATGTCCTCTCCATTTTCAATTTTCAGCAAGAGGTCTGGATTTGTATAATTGGATTTCTTACTATTTTGAATAACTTTTTTCTGTTCTTGCGTTAGCTCTTCTGGCATATAAACGTTTGTAATACTGAATTTTAGCAATTTTTCAATTGCAATTTCTTGGTTTGCACTTTCATTGAAAATATTGATTTTTTTGATGTTTGTAGAAACAATATTAGTGCGTTTTAGAATTAAATCTTTAAAATATTTTTTGATAAATTCATCTGTATTTGCCTCTTCTGACTGAAATTTTATCTCTTTCAACTCATCAATATGCAAGTTCATAAATAACTCTAATTCTAAAAAATAAACACACAAAAAAGCCTTTAATTCTATTTCTTTTGATGTTTCTAAATTCATTTTTTGCTAATTTTTTCTGTTTTATCAAAATAATAATCCCAATTACTTTCTATTTTTTTGGCAATATGATAGGCTAAAAGTGGCGGAACGGCATTTCCTACAAGTTTGTAGCCTTGCGAGGGACTTACTAAAAACTTTGTTTTTTTATCATCAGAAGGTATAACAAAGTTAAAATCATCAGGGAAAGTCTGTATTCTTGCGCATTCTCGTAATGTAAGTCTGCGTTCTTGTTTTCCTTCTGCTAACTCTTGTATATTTTTACCTCCCTTTTCTGCTGATAATCTTCTAAATTCTATGTTTCCGTGATGTTCTGCACGTATTGTGGGCGCAAGTTTGTTAAGATTTATTTCGTTTTGCCCTTGACAATGATTGCCCATAAATTTTGCTTTTGAGTAATGAATTTGCGACAAATCTTCACTTTCATTGGGTTCTTTTAAATCAGAAAGCACTTGTTTGGATTGTGTAAATGGAATTAAAAGTTTTTCGTATTCAGAATAGTGCATTTCTCCATTAATGCGGTGAGTAGCAATAGGATAAGGGCTTATTTTTTCGTTAATACTTTCTTTACTAAGCTCTAAAAGCGCATTTTCAGAAAGTGCGGATTTCTTAAATCCTATAAAAAAAATACGCTCCCGAGATTGCGCAATGCCGTAATTCCCTGAATGTAAGATTTTAGGACTTAATACCAAATAACTTTCCCCTTCAATATTTGCAAAATCATTCTGAATAATTGTCTTTACTTCGCCCAAATTAGCTAATCCTTTGACATTTTCAGCAATAAAAATATTAGGTTTTGTAATTTTAATCACCTCACGCATCCATATATACAAGCTCCCACGAGTTTCCTCTGTTGGAATATCTACATTTTCGTTGATAATATTGCCATTATGGTCTTTGTGAGATGTAAAACCATTTCTTTTTCCTGCTACGCTAAAATCTTGACAAGGAAAACCACCCGTAACTACATCAATATCAGCAGGAAACACAGATAAATCACCATTTTTGTAACTCTTCACCAAATCAACAATACTAGAAACAGTATATGTTCCATTCAATTCTTTGCCACGTTTTTTTGAAAAATAGTTGTTCCACGCAATTTTGGCGTGGTTACTGATGTCGTTAGCAAATTTTGTTTCAAAAATAGTCCCCTTCAAAAAAATATTATTTTCATCTTCATTGTCTATCCAATCTTGATGAATAGCCTTATTAAGCACAGATTTTGGCACTTTAAAGCCACCTTCAAAGCCAATATCCATTCCGCCACAACCAGAAAATAAAGATAAAACTGTTTTTTTCATTAAAATATCTAATTACTTTGTTTAGCATCATCATTTGGAAGTGCATATCTATGGAAATCAAGCACTTTTTCTATAAAAAATTGATGTTTTGCGTTACAAAAGTGAACTTTTCACTATCTAAATGCTCATATTCTATAGTGAAAATATGACTTTTTGATGCTGTAGGGTAGTTTTTCAGATTTATTGAAAAATATGCTTTTGCTTTTTTATTGGCTACTTGGTCAAGAGGAAAAGTTACATCTAGGTTAGTACGTTCAATAAAAACTGTTGTTGGCGTAATGGGTTGATTGCCACATTCAAGACAAATATCATAATCATTACTATACATATTCATCAAAAATTGGCTTGATAACTCTGTACCAGCAGGGAAATCAACAGAAAAAGCATTATTACTTGTAATTTTGATGCTTTTAATGATTTCTTTACTACCTTCACTACCATTTGGATTTGGGTCGCAAGCCATTAAAAGATTATTTTGTACATATCCCTGCATAGCATAAAAACTTACTTGAGTTGATTCAATGTATATCAAAAACTTTTCTAGTGTAGTTGCATTTACACTAGAATAAGGCAGCCTGGTGCTTTTATCTAGCACAATACAACGCATTGCTTGTATGTTATAATATGGCTTACTTTTCGTATTCCCACAACCATAAGGATTACAACCACTAAATATCAATGGGAAAAAGAAGAAAAATACACTTGTAAATAATAATTTTGAGTATTTCATAGTGAGTATTTTGAAAATTATATTTTTAAACAACACAAATATAGCAATTAAATCTAACAAAATTTAATATTTCCCCAATAGAAAAAATCAAAAGAAAAATTGGTATATTTGCCTTCATTTAATCAAAATAATCTTTCATCTTACTAAAATATTTATGGATTACCGCATAGAAAAAGACACAATGGGCGAGGTAAAAGTGCCTGCAAACGTCTATTGGGGCGCACAAACAGAGCGTAGCCGCAATAATTTCAAAATTGGTGTAGAAGCATCTATGCCAAAAGAAATTATTTATGCTTTTGCCTATCTCAAAAAAGCTGCCGCAATGGCAAACGCAGAACTTGGCGCACTTTCTAAAGAAAAAAGTGACCTTATTGGCAAAGTTTGTGACGAGATTTTGGAGAAAAAACTAGATACAGAATTTCCCCTTGTCATCTGGCAAACTGGTTCTGGAACGCAGTCTAATATGAATGTGAATGAGGTCATAGCGTACAGGGCGCACGTTTTGAGCGGTGGCGCACTCACAGATGAGAAGAAAGTTTTGCACCCAAATGATGATGTAAACAAATCTCAATCCTCCAATGACACCTACCCAACTGCAATGCACATTGCAGCCTACAAACAAGCCGTTGAGATTACTATTCCTGGACTAGAAAAACTACGTGATACACTTGCAGGCAAAGTTGAAGAATTTAAAAACATTGTCAAAACGGGTAGAACACACTTTATGGACGCTACACCACTTACACTTGGGCAAGAGTTTTCTGGTTATGTGCAACAAATCACTAACAGTATCAGAGCTATCAAAAATGCCCTTGAAATGGTTGCAGAACTTGCTTTGGGTGGAACTGCGGTGGGAACTGGGCTGAATACGCCAAAAGGTTATGATGTACTTGTTGCTAAAAAAATTGCTGATTTGACTGGTTTGCCTTTCGTTACTGCGCCCAACAAATTTGAGGCTTTAGCGGCTCACGATGCAATGGTGGAACTTTCTGGAGCGCAAAAACGTGCTGCTGTTTCACTTATGAAGATTGCAAATGATATTCGTATGCTTAGTTCTGGACCACGTTCAGGCATTGGCGAGATTGTTATCCCTGATAATGAGCCTGGTTCGTCTATTATGCCAGGAAAAGTTAATCCTACGCAACCAGAAGCACTTACTATGGTTTGTGCGCAAGTGATGGGAAATGATGTTGCGGTGGGCATTGGTGGCTCAAATGGTCATTTTGAATTGAATGTTTTTAAGCCTTTGATTGCTTATAACGTGCTTTTGTCGGGAAGACTTCTGGGTGATGCTTGTGTTTCTTTTGCTGACAAATGCGCTGTTGGCATTACGGCAAACAACGAAATCATTAAGCAACATTTAGAAAATTCTTTGATGCTGGTAACTGCCCTAAACACGCATATTGGCTACGAAAATGCGGCTAAAATTGCTAAAAAAGCACATAAAGAAAACAAAACGCTGCGTCAGGCAGCCGTAGAACTCGGGCTTGTAACATCAGAACAATTTGATGCGTGGGTTGTTCCTGCAGATATGGTGGGAAGTTTGAAATAAATTTTTTGTTATTTCTGCCGTTGTTGGTGGTGTTATGTTAGAACACCACCAACAACAACGGCAGTTATTATGATATTTTTGAAAAATAACAAAAATCCTAAGGTTGGGAGAATTTAGCAAAATAGTGAGATGATTTAGGAATGGTTTTTTTATCTGGAAATAACTCATCAATCTCGTATTTTGACGTAGAATGCCCCATTTCATAAGATTTCAATAAATATGCTACACCAAAATTCCGACTTCTTTCATCAATTTCTAATAATGTATCTCCATTAAAAAGGCTTGACTTTGACTCTTTGATTATCACATAAACATCATAATAAGCGTTTGGATAATTATTTCTGTTTGCCATTGTGAGTGCATAATAAAGAAATTCTTGTCCCATATTTGCTATTATATAATCTGAAGCAACTTTGTTATATGCTATTGTATCATTTTTATTGATAGCTTTTCTAAGTAACTCACCAAGTAACTGTCTGTCAGCAAGTACGTTACCTTTACTTAAATTTACAGGCATATCATATACAAAATCATTTGTATTATTTGTAATTATGGATTTTTTGGCATCTTTGTCATCACAAGAATATAGGAAAAGTACAAGTATAAGTAACTTAATTTTTTTCATTTGAAGCCTTTATTTTTAGTCCAATTACTATTTCCTTAAAAATCAATATATTGAGTTGCGACCATATCAGTAAGCCAAACACCATTATCAGAAATATAAAATTTTTCTCCGTTTTGGTGCATTTCTAAGGCTCGCACAGTCAAAACAACTACTTTTCCATGTCGTGAACCTACTTTTATGGCAGTTTCTATTTGTGTAGAAAGATGGACATGTTGTCTATTTTGTTTGGTTATTCCTTGTTCTTTAATGAAAGAAAGCACATTTTCACTTGTTCCGTGATACAAAATTTCTGGAGGTTGTGTTGGCAAAAGTGCTAAATCAATATCTACAGAATGCCCTTGGTTGGCTCGTATTTTATCTTTGGTTTCGTTGAAGGCAAAACGCTGTTTATCATTGCTTTGTACAATTTCTTCCAATTTTTTCATATCCAAACCAAAACCTTTTGTATTCATTTTGGAAATAAAAACGGCTGTATCTGTCCAGCCGTTTTCGTCCAAAATAATATCAATTTTATCTGGGTTGTGCCTAAATACAAGGCTCATAAATTTACTAATTTCTTTGTCTGATTTCATTTTTTGTATTAAAGTCCCCTTTGGGGATTTAGGGGCTACTATTTCTTAATTTTCTTCAAAATAAGTGTCATTTGCTTATTTTTTGCATCTTTGGCAATGTCTAAAGGCGTTTTTCCTTTAAAATTTTTCATTTTTGCATCTCCACCCTTTGCCATCAAAAGTTTGGCAATATCTTGTTTATCTTTCATTGCGGCAATATGTACAGCAGTTTCTCCATTCATATTGATAGAGTTTGGCGCAGAGCCTTTTTCCAAAAACAATCTCACCAGCTCCAAATTGCCATTTTCTATGGCATTATGTAAAGGATAACCTTTATACAAACTTACACCTTTTTCCAAAAGCAAACGAGCAGTTTCTGGCTTATCTGTATAAGCCAAAAGGCTATTTCCTTTGCCATCTGTGTGATTTGGATTAGCTTTTGCAGCAAGCAAAATTTCCAACATTTGCGGGTCTTTTGCTAAGAAAATAGCTGTTTGACCATCTTTATTGGTAGTTTCTGTTTTTGCACCTTTTTCCAAATATTTCTTTACAATAGTTTTCTGATTTTTTTCTGTTGCAAGCAAAAGCAAACTTGTTGTAGAGCCATCAGCAAGCAAAACGGGCATATTAACATCAAGATTTTTAGCAAAAAGTACATCAAAAATAGGTGTAGTAGCATCAGTTTTTAGGCTTTCCACTGCATAATTAAAGGCTATTTTGCCTGCATTATCTTTGATATTTACGTCTGTATTTTGTGCCAAAAGGTAATCAACTATTTCTTTTTGGTTATTTATTGTTGCTAAAATCAGTGCAGTTTGCCCCAAATCATTGATTTTTTCATTTTTATCCACTTTAAGGCTTTCCACAAAATAACGTATCAAATCCATTTTATTGTAAAAAACTGCAATCCCTAAAAGTGTTTTTACACTATTTTTCTTTTCTTTATCTAAAAAAATATTGCCTTTAAAGCTCGTAGGCGCACTTTTACGGATAAGCATACGCACAAGAGAAGTATCTGCTTTGCCAAGCGCATTGGCGAGTGTCATTATAGCCACAGGAGGCACACCTGCCATATTTGTCTGATGAATATCTGCGCCCAAAAGCGTTAGAAGTGTCAATTCATTTTTTTTATTTTCTAGCAAAGCCTGCATAAATGGAGTGATACCATTTCCTTCAAATTCTGCAATATCTTCACCCAAAACCTGCGTAATGGTCATTTCACGCCCTTTTTTTAGGTTTTCTGCATAGTTTTTGGCTTCTGCTAAAAGCAATTCTCTGCGTTTTTTTGCATCTTCTTCTGACATTCTTTTGCTTTCTGCAGTTTTCTTTTCAAGGTCGTCAGCAAGTTTACGAGCATCTTCTTTTTTCTTCATTTTGGCATAAAACTTAAATGGTTTTACGACTTGCTCTTTTATTTTTACTATTGCAACTTGTTTTACAGCAAGTTTTGGCTCTGCAACAGGCGTAACTTCAATATAAACTTGACCAGGATTAACGAGTGCTTTATGGCTTTCATTTGCCTCAACAGTCTTAATCAGCACGCCATCAACTTTTATTTCTGCTTTTACATCAACCATAAACAAAATATACCCAGAACTCTCCATTTTGCGCATTTCTAACTCTTTGTTGAGTTTTTCTGCTTCAAATTTTTGTTGTTCTGCCTTGCGTTTGTCGTCAAGGCTCATTTTGTCATATTCAAGCTTGCGTTCTTCTTCTTTTTGACGTTCCAAGCGTTTTATTTCGTCCTCACGTTGCTTTTGTATGCGTGCATTGGCATCAAGTTCTTGTTCTTTGATTTTTTTTGCGGCATCTTCTTTTTCCTTTTCAAGGCGTTTGCGTTCTGCTTCTAAAAGTTGTTTTTCAGAGCTATTTTGGTCATTTAATTGCTTTTGTGTGTTGTTTACCACATCTAACAGAAGCAGTTTAATTTGACTACTTGGTGGCACACCACTAAGCAAAAACATTGAATAAATTTTTTGGATAACATCACCGCCATTCAGTGTAAAAGTTTCTTTTTGAACGTCAGAAGTAATATTTCCTAGCTTGGCACAACTCGTAGAAGATACCACAGACAAAGAACTCGCCACCGCCAAATTGTCGCTAGTTGTATTGGTAAAGTAAACCGTAATTTTGTATTCGTCACAACTATTTCCAAGATTATCTTTTACAGTACGCAGGTTTTGAAGGCTATAAGCTACTTTCAGACCAGATTTTTGAACAATAAAGTTGTCGCCTTGTGCGTAAACACGAGAGGAAGAAAAGATAACTAAAAAGCTAAAAATCAAAAGAAAAGCTATTGTATTGATACGCATCATAAGTTTTTATTTTATTAAATATTTTTTTACAAAGATACAAAAAAGATACCAATTTTTGAATAATTGTTTTTTTAACACTAGGGAACAGGTACGAAATAAGAAGTACGAGGTACGAATTTTGATTATTAAGCTATTATAAAAATACAAAATACAAATTGGAGAATTTTTTAGTAGAAATTTCATGATTAACTTTTTCGTACTTCGTACTTCTAACTTCCCACCTCAATTACTTCTTCTTGTTCTACAAAATCATCAATCAAAAACACATAAAGTTCTTTTGGTCCGTGTGCGCCCAAAACAAGCGTTTTTTCAATGTCTGCTGTGCGACTAGGTCCTGTCGTGACGGAAAGCATTGAAGGTAAATACTTGTATTTCAGCTTGATTTGTTCCAGTGCCGTTTGCAAATCATAAATAAGTTGTGAGGTAAATGCCACCACTACGTGAATATTTGGGTAAATGGAAAGTCGTCTGCCACTTGTGGTATTTGAAGATACAATTAGGCTACCTGTACGTGCCACAAGTGCCTCACAGGTCGTTATACCAATATCTGCCGCCATAAAATCAATATCATTTCCTTTGTAAGGAATTTGTGCCACATCAAAAATCTCTTGTAGGGGTTTTTCCCACACAAAAACCTCTTTGGTTTGCTTTTCACGCAATAATTTTTCCAAATTATCTATAAAATCTTGCTCATCTCCACAAAAACAAAACTTGCCTTGCATAGCCGTAAAATTTTGTGCAAAAATGACTGCTAAATCCATTTCTGGGCTATCTGTGTAGATTTCAGCTGTGAAATTAGGTTGTGTTGGGAGTTTTTCAGGCTGAATTTTGAGAGCATTTTGTATTTTTTGGATAATTTTTTCTCTGTCGTTGTTAGGCATATTTTTAACTAAAATTGTAGTTATTTAATGATTTATCTGATAACTTATTTAATAATTTATTTCTCACTTTTAAGAAATTCTAATAACTGCAAAAGTGCTTTAGCTCTATGACTAAGCATATTTCTTTCGTTTATATTCATTTGTGCGAAAGTTTTTTGATGTCCTTTTGGGACAAAAACAGGATTATAACCAAAACCTTCTTCTCCACGCTTTTCCGTTAATATTTCTCCTTCTATAACTCCTTGAAATTGATGTGTTTGTCCATTTTTTATGAGTGTAATACAAGTACGAAACCTTGCGTTTCTGTTGGTTTTATCTTGTAGATTTTTCAGAAGAAGTGCATTATTTGCCTCGTGGTCGCCATGTGTGCCTGCATACATAGCAGAAAACGCACCAGGCGCACCATTGAGGGCTTCTACTTCTAATCCAGAATCATCTGCAAAACAATCAATATGGTAATTTTGGTTGATATAATTGGCTTTTTGCAAAGAATTTTCTTCTAATGTCGCAAAATCTTCTGGGATTTCTTCTGTACAACCCAAATCTTTTGGACTGACAATCTCAAATAAATCTCCTACTAAAAGCCTGATTTCTTCTAATTTGTGAGTATTGTTGCTTGCAAAACAGAGTTTCATAATGAGTTGTGAGTTGTGAATTGTGAGTTGTGAATTAGTACAATATATTGATAATCAAATCATTATATTTTATTTTGACATTATAAAAATTCACAATTAAAATAGCTATCTTTGCGTTTATAAAATCAAAAGTACGCTAATAAGTCCGTTTTTCAAAATTCAGTAATAATAAATAATTTCTTATGAAAAATTAGTCCTTAAAAAGTAGTTGAAAAGCCTGAATTAGTCTAAAATCAATAAAACAACAAGAAACTTATGCAGTTTGTAGATGTAAAAAATGATATTGCATTTCACAAAATTTTTGGAAATGATAACAGAAAAGATGCGTTGATTTCTTTTCTGAACGCTGTTTTGTTGTTCAATAAAGAGGAGAAAATTGTAAGTGTAGAAATCTTAAATCTGTATCAGTTGCCTGCTTTGAAGGGCGGAAAAGTTACTATTGTGGATATCAAGGCAAAAGATAAAAAAGGAAATCAGTATATTGTAGAGATGCAAGTCGCTGAAATAGAAGACTTTGACAAACGTGTGCTTTTCTATGCATCAAAAAGTTATTCTTCTCAAATTGAACGTGGAACAGACTACCAAAAACTAAATCCTGTCTTTTTTATTGGAATTTTGGATTTTGAAATTACGCAAAATCCCCGTTATTTGAGTCGTCATAAGGTTTATGATATGGATACAGGTGAAAATGTGATTAAAGATATTGAATTTAACTTTATAGAACTTCCCAAATTCAATAAAACAGAAGATGAGTTAGTAACTATCATAGACCAATGGGTTTATTTTATCAAAAATGCTGAAAATCTTGAACTTACGCCCACAAGTGTCAAAGACAAAGGGCTTAAAAATGCGTATGAAGATGCTAGTAAATTTAGTTGGACAGCAAAAGAATTAGAGGCTTATGATTACTTTTTGATGCGAGAACAAGATATTAAAGGACGTTGGAGTCTTGCCACAAAACGTGCATTGGAGAAAGTAGAGAAGGAAAAAGCAAAATTATTAAAACAAAAAGAAAGAGTAGAAAAACAACTTTTTAAGCAAAAAGCAAATGCAGAAAAAGAAAAAGAATTAGCAAAAAAAGAACTCTCAAAAGAAAAAGAATTGGCAAAAAAAGAGCTTTCAAAAACTATGGAAAAAATTGCTCAAAGTCTTCTAAAAGCAGGTTTTTCTGTGGAAGATGTGCAAATACATACGCAATTATCCGCAGAAGAAATAGAAAAATTAAGAGAATAAAAAAACTCACTCTAACACTTATCACTCAACACTAAAATATGCTTTCTTTTAATGTTCCTATTATTTTGGCTTCTGGCTCACCACGCAGAAAACAGCTTTTACAAGATATTGGTGTAGTTTTTACAGTAAAAACAAAAGATACTCCTGAAGATTTTTTGCCGACTCTGCCCGCCCACGAAATCCCCGTTATTCTTGCTATACGCAAAGCAGAAGCTTTTTTAGGAGAAATAACTAACGAAATTATTATTACTGCAGATACCATTGTAGCCATCAATAACCAAATTTTAAACAAACCAGCAGATTTTGCAGAAGCAAAAGCAATGCTTAAAATGCTCTCAGGCGTGCCACACGACGTGATTACAGGTGTATGTATAATGAGCAAAGACAAAAAAATTACCTTTGCAGATACAACAAAAGTGTTTTTAAAGGAACTAACTGACGAGGAAATTCATTTTTATATAGAAAACTACAAACCTTACGACAAAGCAGGCAGCTATGGAGCGCAAGAATGGCTAGGAATGATTGGAATGGAGCGCATAGAAGGCTCTTATTTTAATGTAATGGGGCTTCCTGTACATCTTATTTATGAAAATTTGAAGAAATTTTTATAAATAATCATTCCTTTTAAACATAAAAACAACTAAAAAAATATGGATTTTCAGACATTAGGAGATTGGTGCAAATGGTTGGAGAGAAACTTTTCTAATGAACTTATGATACCAATGTTGCCCGTTATTATAAGATTAGATGGCAACAATTTTCATACGTGGACGAAAGGATTAGACAGACCATTTGATAAAAATCTTACGGAACTTATGATTGAAACCACAAAATTTTTGGTACAAGAAACCAATGCAGTTGTTGGATATACCCAAAGTGACGAAATTACATTAGTTTTATATTCCGCAGACCACAAAAGTTTAATCTATAATGATGGCAAAAAACAAAAGATTTTATCAAAATTAACGGGTAAATGTGTGTCATTTTTTAATGAAAAACGACTGGAACTTTTGCCTAAACATAACAAAATAGCTAACTTTGATTGTAGAATTTATCAAACCCCCACTTTGCTAGATGCTTGCGTACAGTTGTTGTGGCGTGAAAATGATGCTACAAAAAATAGTATTTCAATGCTTGCACAAAGTTTATTTTCACACAAAGAATTGCTAAAATTGAATGGTAGTGAAATGCAAAATAAAATGATGCTTGAAAAAAATGTGAATTGGAATGATTTGGAAGTTAAATTTAAGCGTGGAACTTATGTCAAAAAAATAAAAACCTCAAAACCTTTCACTAAAGAAGAACTAGAAAACTTGCCTGCTAGGCATCAAGCACATAAAAACCCACTTCTTGTTATTGAAAGAGCTGTTGTAAAGGAATTTGAAATGCCTATTTTTAGCAAAATAGAGAACAAAGAAGATGTTATTTTCTTTGATGCTACACCAATTTTAATTACTTCTGATACTATTGCATAAAAATAACATATCTCCAATTTTACAAAAAACTATTTTAATGAAAAAAATAAACTTTATTCTGTTCTTTTTGCTAATTTTTCTACAAAATATTCTTTTAGCACAAACACCTCATTCTCAATGGAGTATCTCCTCTCCTACGAAAGAAGCAAAAACTGGTGATATTGTAGAACTCATTTATACAGTTACTATTGAGGCTGATTGGTATCTTTATGGTTCTAATTTTGGAGAAGGCGGACCTCAAATTACGAGCATAAAAGCTAAAAAAGACCCTTCTTTTGAGCTAGTAGGCAAATTAGAAAGTATTGGTTTTGAGAAAAAATTTGATACCACTTTTGAAATGGATATTACCATTTTTAAGAAAAAAGCGGAATTTCGTCAGAAAATCAAGTTATTAGCAGGTGAAAAACTTAATTTCAATGCAGAAATAGATTTTCAAGTTTGTTCTGATAAAAATGGCGTTTGCAAGCAAGGAACGTATAAATCTACGTTTAATGCTATCAAAATTATTCAAGCAGAAGTTCCAAAAGTAACTCCTGAAAAAAAAAACGAAAAAATAGATAGTGTAAATAGTGATACATCAACTGTTCCCACTACTATTCCAAACCAAAATAGCGGAAAAGATACAGCAACGGTAAAATTTGACCCAAAACCACCAACATCAAAACCTGCCGTAAGTTTATTATCCTTTTTAATAATTGCCTTTGGTGGCGGTCTATTGGCACTTCTAACACCTTGTGTGTTCCCAATGATACCAATGACGGTATCAATTTTTATGAAAGATAGCTCAAAAATCTCTCCAGAATTTGCAGCAACTCTTACACCAGAACGCCTAAAAATCCATACGCAAGAACATCAACGCAAAGTACGCAAGCAAGGAATTACGAAAGCCTTGGTTTACGGTTTTGCCATTATTGCCATTTATACGCTGATTGGCGGACTTGTATCAGCTTTTATGGGTGTTGATTTTACCAATGATTTGAGTACAAGCGCAACAGCGAATATTATTTTCTTTTGTGTTTTTATCTTTTTTGCGTTGTCTTTTTTAGGAATGTTTGAGTTGGTTTTGCCTAGTTGGTTGGTGAACAAAATAGATGAAAAAGCTGACCAAGGCGGTTATTTGGGCGTTTTCTTTATGGCTTTTACCCTTGTTTTAGTGTCGTTTTCGTGTACCGCACCCATTGCAGGAACGCTGATTTTGGCTGCTTTTGATGGTGAAATACTACGTCCTGCGCTTGGAATGATGGCTTTTTCGTCTGCGTTTGCTATTCCTTTTGTTATTTTTGCCATTTTTCCTTCACTTTTGAAAAGTTTACCAAAATCTGGTGGCTGGCTCAACGTGCTAAAAGTGGTTTTAGGCTTTGCAGAACTTGCACTTGCTTTTAAGTTTTTAAGTACCGCAGACTTAGCTTATCATTGGGGAATTTTGGATAGAGATGAGTTTTTGACCATTTGGGTAGTGATTTTTGCAGTTTTGGGATTATATTTATTGGGCAAAATCACGCTCCCACACGACAGCAAAATAGAAAAAATTTCTGTGCCTCGTTTGCTTTTTGCTATGGTTAGTTTGTCTTTTTCTTTGTATATGTTGCCTGGTCTTTTTGGTGCAAATCTCACACTTTTATCAGGGATTATTCCGCCGCAAACGACCAATAACTTTGATTTAGATGATTTAATCAAACAAAATGCAGGAAATTCTCCAATAAACAATAAAACTCTCAAAGAAAAAATAAAATACGCAGAATTTCTGAAAATGCCACTCGGAATTGAAGGTTTTTTTGATTACGAGCAAGGTCTTGCGTATGCTAAAAAAGTCAATAAACCTGTTTTTTTAGATTTTACTGGTCACGGTTGCGCAAATTGCAGAAAAATGGAAGAAAATGTTTGGGTAAATCCACGAGTTTTGGAGATGCTAAAAAATGATTATGTAGTGATTTCTTTGTATGTTGATGACAAAACAGAACTCCCTGAAAATGAGCATTATAAAGCCAAAAAAGATGGAGAAATAAAAACCACTTTGGGTAAGAAAAACTTTTTTATTCAAATTGATAAATACCAATCTATTGCACAACCTTACTATTGTTTGTTGGATACAAAAGGTAATTTAATGGTACAATCAGAAGGCTATAACGCTGATGTTAATAATTTTAGTAATTTTTTAGAAAAAGGTTTGGTGGAGTTTAAGAAAAGATAATTATGGCTAGTTTTAAGGCTCAAATTGCTCCCTACTTAAACCTTTATTTTCCTGCCGTTGTAAGGTGTCACTAATGTTAAAACACCTACAACAGCAGGAACAACGAATTAAAGGCATAAAAAAGCATGCCAACTAAGGCAAATAAAGATAAAATGCAATACAATTTTTGTAAAAAAATCAATGATATATCCTCTTTTTCTGTTCTAAATATGTTCTTTGTTTATGAAGATAAAAAGAATAGATTATATCTGAATGAAAATATTATTTTGGACAATAGCGAATCTTATTCTTTTATTGGAGACAAATTTTGTTTTTATCAAAATGGTAAAACACATATAATGAGCCTTGATAATATAGAAATAGTAGATACAATAATATCAGAGTATAATTATTATCCTCAAAATAAAGTAATAATACCTTTTGAGGAAAAACAAGAGGACTTTATTTTTTCTAGTAAATGGTCTATTTATCAAATAAAGCCTTTTAAAAAATTATATGAATTACCACATAGACATATTGGTTCTGGTCATATATATAATGATTATTGTGTTCGTCCAAATAAAACTAATCTTTCCTCTCTCTCTTCTCACAGGCTTATACGAATGGGAGCTGGATTTAGGCTTAGAAGTGGGTGGTATTTTGGGTATTGCAGATACAAATCTAATGGTGGCTTGTACAAATAAACAATACCAAACCATTTGGCTTTCTCTTAATGTAGCCACAGGCAAGGAGATTTGGAGGCGAAATTTACAGATTTCGTATGGTGGTACTTATGCTTTCAACGAAGACAAAACAAGTATTTTTTATCTGCACGCAGGAGGCGTTTGGCTCAATGGTATTCAAGTAGCACGAGGTAACAACCTTTTTAGGGAAATCAATACAAAAGATGGCTCTGTGAGGCGTGAGGGCGTTTTGTGGCAATTAGACGAGGCAGGTTTTGGTATTCATAGTTGCACTTTGTACGAAGGTTTTATTTATTTTACAGCGGTTTATAAGTCATTTGGGGCTACTGTTTTGGGTGTTTTGGATTATGAAACTTTGTCTTTGCTTTGGTGGGAAGAAGTGAAAATGGACGAGGCAGACGGTTTTGGTAATTTTTTTCTTAATCAGCCTTTGCAAGTTGCAGAAAATAAGATATACGTTTTGGATAAAACCCACGTTTTGCACATCTACGAAAGAGATGACACAAAACCGTATCAAAAACCTATAAAAAGCGGTTTAATGCCTTTTGAGTATTTGCCAATACCTGAAAGCCCAACTCAAAATGAACCATATTACCCAACAAATGATGATTTACCTTTTTAAATGAAAATATCAATATCCTAAAAAGCTAGTAAGAGATTGCTAGCTTTTTGTAATTTTTCTAAAAAAATTATTGGGTAGTACCTAAAAACTTTTCTTCTCTTTTTGCGAGCTTTATAAGTTCCTTAATGTTTGTTGTTGCATACACCTGTTTGCGCAGGTGGCTGATTTCTGCGTGTGTATTCACGCTTTTCCACAAAGATAATAAAATATTTGCAAAATTAAACCAAAATCAGGGCTTTTTCTGTCGTTGTCTAACTCCCATAAATTTTTGGTAGTGTTAAACAAGTAATGCTTTTTATGTCATACTTTGTAGCCAGACTATTATTTAGCATTACTTGTTACAAATAAAAATTAGTGCAACAAAAAAACTATATTTTCGTATAAAAATAAGTTAAAACACCACCTTTAATTTATACAAATATGACACTTAATTTCATTTGTAAGCTATTTTTGCTAAAAATATTGCTTTTTGTGCCTTTTATGGCACTTTTTGGTCAGCAAAATGCTAATCAAAAAATTAACGAACCTTATAAAGTTTTTCTTGAAAATTCAGAGAAAATAAGAATGCGTTATGTCAAAATGTTGATGGATACAATGCCAAAATATGGTTACCAATCCAAACAAGTAGCAACTATCAATAAAAAAATAGAAAAACTGGATTCTTCTGATGTGGCTACTTTTCTGAAATATGAAAAAACCTATGGATTCCCCAAAACAAGCGTTTATGGCGCACAAGCGTCCAATGCGGCTTTTTTGATAGTGCAACACTCAAATCCTGCAATGATGCAAAAATATTTCAAAACCATCAAAAAACTTGCATCAAAAAATGAAGCCGCTTTGCCTAATGTTGCTTTGATGCAAGATAGAATATTGATGGATAAAAAGAAAAAACAACTTTATGGCACGCAATACGTGTCTGGAACAACTGCCACAGGAATAGATACAATGTATATTTACGCCATTAAAGACATCAAAAATATAGACAAAAGAAGAAAAAAAATGGGTTTGGGAAGTTTTAAGGCATCTTTGGACGAACATGGATATTCTTATCCAAATTATATTTATAGAAAAGAATAAAACGAAATAAGTAAAAATTATGTATATTTGCAACTCATTAAAAACGAGCGTTTCAAAGGAAAGTACAAACAACTAAAAATACATAATTAAAGAATAATGACACTAATTAAGTCTATTTCAGGGATTAGAGGCACTATTGGCGGAAAAGCAGGTGACAACCTTACGCCCTTAGATGTCGTAAAATATACGTCTGCTTTTGGTTTTTTGCTCAAAACTACCAGTGAAAATACAATAAATAAAAAAATAATCATAGGACGTGATGCACGTCTTTCTGGTGAAATGGTGGCTAAACTTGTGGCAGCTACTTTGCAGGGTTTGGGGCTAGATGTAATTGATTTGGGGCTTTCTACTACACCAACTGTAGAAATAGCCGTTGTGGCTGAAAACGCTATTGGTGGTATTATTTTGACTGCAAGCCACAATCCTATACAATGGAACGCCCTAAAACTTCTTAATGCAAAGGGTGAATTTATTTCAGAAGAAGAAGGAAAAAAAGTGCTTGAAATAGCTGAAAATGAAAGTTTTGAGTTTGCAGATGTCAAGAAAATTGGAACTTATACGCTTGATAATTCTTACATAGATAAACATATTGCACAAATTTTAGCTTTAGAACTTGTTGATGTAGAAGCTATTAAATCAAAAAACTTTCGTGTGGCGGTTGATGCCGTTAATTCTACTGGTGGCATTGCCGTTCCCGCACTATTGCGTGCTTTGGGTGTAACGCAAATTGGGGAGTTTTTTTGTGAGCCAAATGGCTTGTTTCCGCATAATCCAGAGCCTTTACCTGAAAACTTGTTGCATATTTCAAAAGAAACTGAAAACGGTAAATATGATTTGGGCATTGTCGTTGACCCTGATGTAGATAGATTGGCATTTGTGTGTGAAGATGGTTCTTTTTTTGGAGAAGAATATACACTTGTAGCCGTTGCAGACTATGTTTTGAAGAATAATACTAACGACAAAGGCATTACTACTTCTGGGAATACTGTTTCTAATCTTTCTTCTACACAAGCTCTAAAAAACATTACAGAAAAAGCTGGAGGGCAATATTTTGCATCTGCGGTGGGTGAGGTAAATGTCGTTACTATGATGAAAGCCAATAATGCCATTATTGGTGGTGAAGGAAATGGGGGGATTATCTATCCAGAACTACATTATGGACGTGATGCACTTGTGGGAATTGCACTTTTTTTGACACATTTAGCAAAATCTAACAAAAAAATGACATTTTTGCGTGCGTCTTATCCAAATTATTTTATCTCCAAAAATAAGATAGAACTCACGCCTGAAATCAATGTAGATAAGATTTTGGAAGACATCAAAAATAAATACAAAAAACAAGAAATTCTAACTATTGATGGTGTAAAAATCATTTTTGAGGATACTTGGGTACATTTGCGTAAGTCTAACACAGAGCCTATTATTCGTATTTATTCTGAAGCAGACACCAGACAACTTGCTGATAGTCTTGCTAATAAGATTATAATGGACATCAAAGAAATCATACAAAACTAAGTAATCAATTACAAATTATCAATTACGAATTACGTGTATTTCTTTGATGATTAGAATTTTACATAAAATGTAGTTGAGTTTATTGTATTAACTCACAACTCATAACTACTCAAAAATGAAGTTAATTAGTTTGGATTTGAGCATTATTTCTTATGAAAATGCTTTAACAGAAATATTGCAACTTGCACACACGCATACACCCTCGTATGCGTGTTTTGCTAATGCCCATATGACTATAGAAGCACACGACAACCCAGATTTTGCCAAAAAAGTCAATAAAGCCAACTTTGTTTTTACAGATGGAAAACCGCTTTGTCTTGCCCTCAAACTAAAACATAATATCATTCAACCACGTATTGCAGGAATGGATTTTATGCCAGATATTCTGCAAAAAGCTAATAATGAAACTAATAATCCACAAGGCAACGAAAAATATAAAGAAAAATTGAATGTATTTTTGTATGGTTCTACTGGGGAAATTTTAGGGAAAATTACTGAAAAAATCAAAGAAAAATATCCCCAGATTAATGTTTGTGGAAGTATTTCTCCTCCTTTTAGAGAGATTTTGGAAGAAGAAAAACAAAGTTATATCAATCAAATCAATAAGGCAAATACACATTTGGTTTTTGTTGCATTGGGTTGCCCAAAACAAGAAATTTGGATGTCGGAAAACTCCCCACAAATAAATGCTGTTTTGCTAGGTGTGGGGGGGGCTTTTCCAGTATTTGCTCAAACGCAAAAGCGTGCGCCTAAGATATTACAAAAACTTGCTTTAGAATGGGTTTTTAGGCTTTTCCAAGAACCAAAACGCCTTTTCAAAAGGTATTTTTACACTAATTTAAAATTTTTGAAGTTGTTGAAATAATTGTTATTTTATCACATAGAGAAAATTGAAAAATATTAAAAAAGTCTTTCAAGCACAATGTTTGTAGGGCTTTTTTAATATTTTTTAAGAAAACTTGTTTTAGATATTTTTAAGTATTACTTTTATGCTTACAAATTTTTAATCTTCATTTTAACTTAAATTTCATTTAACAATGACAAAATTATCCAGAATCTTAATGTTGCTCGTCTGTCTTTTGACGAGTGGTACGTGGGTCACGCAGGCGTACGGGCAAGCTATATTAATAAACACAGCACCCAATGTTGCAGGTGGTACTACAGCAGGACGTGCTCCTAATGGTACCGCTGCTTCTATGCGTGGTGTAACTGTTGTCAAAGCAACAGAGTTAACCTTTCTTGGTGCAACTAACAGTATTGTAAGTCTTGGTTTTGTGCTTAGTGCTGCACCTGATGTTGCTTTTGGTGGTACGGTGAATATTTATATGTTAAATACATCTGATGTTACTTATACAAAAGGGGTAGACTGGACAGTAGCAACAACAGGAATGACACAAGTTTGTACTAATTGTGCTTTTACTGTTCCTGCAGCTTCTCCAACAACTGCTTTAAGGTATGATATTACACTTACTGCTCCTTTTGCATATACGGGAGCAGGTATGTATGTAGCTTATGATTTTACAGTAACTGTTCCCCCTACTATCACTGTAGGAGCTGTTTATCAAGCTGATACCACTTTACCTGGAGGTACTGCTACTAATCAAGGAGCAACTGTTTCCAATGTCCTTGCGCCAAATCCTACTCTTGGTTTCCGCCCACATCTGCGTTTTGGTGTTATTAATACATTTACCACAGATAATATTGTAGCACAAGTAATAGCACCAGGAAAAATGCCTGTAGGAAGCCCTTCTGCTTTCAACCAAATTAAAGCAACTATTTTGAGTAGAGGTATTACTAATACTACTAACCTGACTGTTACGCTGAATATTACTGGTGCGAATACTTTCACCAACACACAAGTAATTCCAAGTATTATAGCTGGTGCAAATGCTACAGTAACATTTAATGCTTTTACGCCAACAGTAGCAGGTTCAAATACTGTAACTGTTTCTGTTGCCGCAGATAGTAATCCGAATCCTAATAATAGCCTTAGTTTAGCATTAGAAACTACTTGTGGTACTTTTAGTTATGCTAACAATGTCGCACCTCTTGCTAATAGTGGCATAGGGTTTGGTACAGCAGGCGGTGTGTTATTAAATAAATTCAAAACCTCTGTGGGAAGTAGTGTAACAGTTAGTGCTTTAAATGTTACTATCTCTGATAATACTGCTACTACGGGAAATGTTATTAATGGGGTTATTGTAGATGCTACAGGCAATGTATTAGCTACTAGTCCTAACTATACTGTTTTGGCTACTGATTTGGGAGCAGTAAAAAACTTTACTTTCTCACCTGCCATTGTAATACCAACAGGGGCGGTATTCTTTGGAGGTATTATACAAAGCGCATCAGCAACTGCCTATTTACCACTTGCTTCACAAGCTATAGCTTCTCCTGTTGGTTTTTCTCCTTCACAAGGTAATATAGCAGTTGTAGATACAGACGTATTATTTGGAAGTGCATTGCCAGCTGCAGGTGTAGTTACTCCTACTCTTCAAACCTTAAATGTTAGATTGATGATAGATGTTGTTACAACTAATATCAAGTTTACTAATATAGTTGCAGGGGTTGCTTCTGCAGGAACGCCTTACACCCTTAATGCAGGTGCTACGGCTACTTCAGGCACAATTACATATTCTGTAAGTCCTGCTTTACCTGGCGGTCTTGCAATTAGTCCTACTACTGGTCTTATCTCTGGTACACCAACAGTAGGAGTATCCGTGCCAGCAACAACTTATACAGTAACAGCTACTACTCCTGGTACTTGTAGTGCTACGCAAACTTACAATTTTCCAGTAACGACTACAGTTTGTACTCCTGTAAATGTTACGCCTCCTTCTGGTGCGGTAGTCTTCACAACTGGGTCACCTATTACTCCTATTACTTTGGGTGCTAGTGGTGGAGTTACAGGAACGCCAACTTATGCTTATACTATTACAGCTGGTGCTCTGCCTGCAGGTCTTGCAATTAATTCTACCACTGGAGTTATCTCTGGAACACCATCAGCAGTTGGAACTGGCTCCTTTACAGTCACTGCTACTTCTACACCTGGCAGTTGCACAGGAACGGCTGTTTATAACTTTACAGTAAATCTTGGTTGTACACCTGTAGTGGTTACACCTGCATCTGGTGCGCTAAATTACGTAAGTGGAACGGCTATTACCAGCATTACTTTGGGTGCTAGTGGTGGAGCTACAGGTGCTACTTATGCGTATGCAATAACTGCTGGTGCTTTGCCTGCTGGTCTTACACTTGTAGCTGGCGTTATCTCTGGAACGCCAACAGTAGTAGGTACAGGTTCATTCACAGTTACAGCTACGGCTACACTTACTGCTCCAGCACTTACTTGTACTGGAACGGCTACTTATACATTTACAGTACTCCCAGCTTGTACTCCTGTAGTGATTACTCCTTTGCTTAGTGCATTAAACTTCTTAGTAGGAACAGCTATTGCTCCTATTACTTTGGGTGCTAGTGGTGGTGACACAGGTGTTACTTATGCTTATACTATTTTAACTGGTGCTGGTGCACCTGGTCCATTACCTGCAGGTCTTACGCTTGTGGGTGGGGTTATCTCTGGAACTCCAACAGCTCCAGTAGGAACTTCAGGCTCATTTACAGTTGTAGCTACAACTACGCCACGTAATTGCACAGGAACAGCTACTTATACGTATGCAATAAAATCTGATTGTGCGGTTGTTTTGGCTGCTACTGGTCTTCCAGAGGCTATTGTAGGAACTCCTTACACGTACACTTTTGTAGCTACTGGTGGGGTTGGTGGAACTTATGAATTTACGACACCTACGACTTTGCCTGTAGGTCTTACTTTGAATAATTCTACGGGGGTAATCTCAGGAACACCTACAGTACCTGCTAGCATTACATTTTTAGTAACTGCAAAAACTCCTGCTCCTAATAGTTGCTCCGCAACTACTGGCTATGCTTTGACTGTTAAGCTAAATTCTGTTACAAGTATTGATAATTCTTTGGCTAATTTGGTTAAAGTTTCTCCAAATCCTAGTAAAGGTGATTTCAATGTTGATTTCAGTACAATAAATATGACTAAATCTTCTGTACGTGTGTATGACGCACAAGGTAAGGTTGTATTCACTTCTGAAAATAACAGTAATTTGATGACTATCTCTTTGGATAAATTTGCTAATGGCATTTATTTGATGGAAGTAGAAACTTCAAAAGGCAGAGTCTTGAAAAGATTAGCTAAACAATAAAAACAGACTAGGATTTTTAGGATTTAAAGATTGTAGAATAATGCAAAATACAATTTTTAATCCTAAAAATTTTAGTAAAGAAAGTCAATAAAGACTGATTACCTTTATTGATAAAGATTAGGATAACAAAAAACACCAAACAAACTTAAAGTTTGTTTGGTGTTTTTTATTTGTACTATGAACAGCCTACCCTTTGGAATTCTATTAACTAAATGCTTTTTTACAAATTAGTAAAAGCATAAAAAATAAGGTTTGCACCCATTTGGAGTGCTTGCTGACGTACTTCTTCTGGGTCGTTGTGAATAGTTTTGTCTTCCCAACCATTACCCAAATCACTTTCATACGAATAAAAACACACTAAACGCCCTTCATAAATCAGCCCAAAACCTTGCGCTGGTTTGCCGTCGTGTTGGTGTATTTTTGGAAGACCTGTAGGGAAATTATATTTTCCTTTATAAATGGGGTGATTAAATGGTAATTCTACCAAATCAAGCTCTGGAAACACTTTTTTTAATTCTATTCTTATAAATTTATCCAAACCATAATTATCATCAATGTGTAAAAAACCGCCTGCAATCAGGTATCTACGCAGATTTTTGGCATCACTATCACTAAAAGATACGTTTCCGTGACCAGTCATATACACAAACGGATAATTAAAAAGTTCATTACTTCCTACTTCCACAACGCTTTCCTCTAAAACAACATTTATTTTGAGATTTTTGCGACAAAAATTTATCAAATTGGGTAAAGCAGTTTTATTAGAATACCAGTCACCACCGCCTTCATACTGCAATTTAGCAATTTTGAAAGTGGGTTGTTGAGCAACAGTAAAGTTATTTTTGCTTAAAATCAATATAAAAAAGATTAAAAAAGCAGTTTTTAGAATATTCATAAAATATTATTAGTTGAATTTTTATCATAAAAATACATCACACATCACACATCAAAATATCATCTACATATTCTCTGTTGTTGGCAAGGCGTGGCACTTTGTGTTGTCCGCCTAATTTATTTCGTCTTTTCATCCACTCGTGGAAAGTTCCTTGTGGCATATTACGCACCACAGGCGGATTTAGGGCAATATTTAGGTAGCGTTTGGCATCATAATCAGAATTTACTTGGCGTAAAGTTTCATCTAAAATTTTCGTAAAACCTTGAAAATCATTGGGTTGTTGTATAAATTCTATGAGCCATTCGTGTCCTCCTTTTTGGTGATTTCCCAACACACTATTTTCCATATAAATTGGGCAAGCCGTAAATTCTGCAATAATGGCATTTGTGGCTTTGCAGGCGGCAGTAATGGCAATATCAGCATTTTCTACCATCAATTCTTCTCCAAAAGCATTGATAAAATGCTTTGTGCGCCCAGAAATTTTGATACGGTACGGATTTTTTGAAGTAAATTTAACAGTATCACCAATTTTATACCTCCAAAGTCCACCATTTGTACTAATTACGAGGGCATAATTTTTATTAAGTTCTACATTTTCAATGGTTATTGCATTAGGAAAAGGGCTTTCAACGTCTTCCATTGGCACAAATTCGTAAAAAATCCCATAATCTAACATAAGTAGCATATCATCTCTATTGAAGTCATCTCGCATAGCAAAAAAGCCTTCAGAAGCGTTGTAAGCCTCCATATAGTTGATATTTGGTGCAATTTGGTTAAAAAGCTCTTGATAAGGTGCAAACGCTACCGCACCGTGAAAAAACACTTCCAAATTAGCCCATATTTCTTTGATATTTTTCTTTCCTGTACTTTCTAAAAGCCTCTGTATCAGTACGATAGTCCACGTAGGTACGCCCAAAATACTGGTTACATTTTTGTTGATACATTCTTCTGCCATTCTCTCTATTTTCTCTTCCCAATTTGGCAAAAGAGCCACTTCTAAGCTAGGAGTGCGCAAATATTGCGCCCAAGAAGGTAAATTTTGTGTCATTACGGCAGAAACATCACCATAAAAAATACCTTTTGTATCACTTTCTTGAAAACTACCTCCAATAGAAAGCCCTTTACCTAAAAATATCTCACTATTTTTAGCATTTTCTAGATAAAGCGCATAAATATCTATTCCACCTCTAAAATTGGCGGTTTGTAGGCTTTCTTTTGATACAGGAATGAATTTACTACGAGCGTTTGTTGTACCAGAAGATTTAGAAAACCAGTTAATTTTACTTCCCCAAAGTATATTTTGTTCTCCTTTCATCATACGCTCAATATACGGAAAAACCTCTTCATAACTACTTACAGGCACTTGTGTTTTAAATTCTTCATAACTACGTATCTTAGAATAGTTATATTTTTGCCCCCATTCCGTTTTTGCTGCTTGTGTGAGTAAAGTCAATAAAGTTGCCTTTTGCACCTGTTCTGGGTGTTTTTTGAAAAATTCAATACGTTTGATGCGCTTTGAAAAAAACGCCCATTTTATAAGAGATGAAATAACGGACATTAAGTAATTGTGAATTATGAATTATGAGTTATGAATGAATACAAAATATTGATAACCAAGCTATTATGCACCATTTTAACATTATTAAAACTACTTAGGATTACTACAAGAACAATATTTTTAAAATTTCACAAAAATAGAAAAAAAACAGCAAAAATCAAAATAGAAAGGTAACTAACAGTTTTATTAAGGTATCATTGCTACGAATACACAAATAAATACAATTATTCGTGTATTCGTGGCAATTAAATCAGACATATTTTTATTTATCTAATATTACTTTCAGTTTTGATAAGTTCCCACGCTTGGGCTACGTGTACGTGTGTAAGGTTTGTTTGCCCCAGTACCATTCTAAGCGTATATTTGCCGTTAAGTTTGGTGTGTGTAAGATAAATTTTCCCTTCTTTGTTGAGGTTTTGCAAAATCTTTGCGTTTATTTCGTTTAGTTCTTCTTCTGATAATTTTTTATCTAAATTATTATTTCCAACATACCTAAAACAAACTAAATTTAGGTTTACAGGCGCAAGTAATTCAAAATCAGCATTTTGCAAAACTTCATTTTCTAACCATTTTGCGAGATTTACATCATTTCTGATTTTTGCTTGAAGTCCAGTTAAGCCATAATTTCGTAAAACAAACCATAATTTGAGTGCCCTAAAACGCCTTCCAAGCGGAATGCCCCAATCTCTATAATTATTCACGACAACTGTATCAGCACCATTTGCAAGGCTATCAGTAGCCGTTTTTAGGTATTCTGGCAAAATCTCAAAAGTACGAATAAGCGTACCTTTATCTTTCACAAAGTAGGCAGAACAGTCAAAATTGACCATTAGCCACTTATGCGGATTAAAAACATAGCTATCTGCCAGTTCCAAACCATCAAACATAAATGAAAACTCAGGCAAAATAGCCACAGAACCCGCATAAGCCGCATCTACGTGATACCAAATACCATATTTCTGACAAATTTCGCCTATTTTGCGGATATTGTCTATTGCGGTGCTACTTGTTGTGCCTACGGTTGCCACCACACACAAAGGCTTCTTTCCAACCTTCAAATCTTGCTCTATTGCCTTTATCAGCGCATTTTCGTCAATACTAAAATCTTCTTTTACGGGAATATAAACAAGGTTTTCTTTGCCAAAACCTGCAATTTTTACGCCTTTTTCTATGGAAGAATGTGTTTGAGAAGAGGCATAAACCCTAAAATCTGTAAAACCCTCAAAACCAGTATTATTGATAGCAAAATCAGTGTATTTTTCACGTGCAGAAAGCAGGGCGCAAAGCGTAGCAGAAGAGGCAGTATCTTGTATTACTCCGTGCCAATTTTTTGGTAAATTCATAGCATTTTTAAGCCATTCCATCACTTTTTCCTCTAGTTCCGTTGCGGCAGGTGCAGTTTCCCAAAGCATACCTTGTGCGCCCAGCGTTGCAGTGAGCATTTCTGCCAAAACAGAAGCATAACTACTATTTGCAGGAAAATAAGCATAAAAATTAGGACTTTGCCAATGCGTAACGCCTTTGAGGATTTTCTCCTGAAAATCTTTAAAAATAACACCCATATCTTCCCCATTTGTCGGCATATTGTCCTCAAATTGGTTAAAAATCTCACGTGGGGCAACTTGCGCTTTTACAGGATATTCTGCTACATTTTCCAGATAATCAGCCATCCAATCTACAAAAAGATGCCCCATTTCTCTAAATTCTTTATTTGTCATTATTTTATATATTTTTATATTCTTCCTATTTTGCATCAAATTAAACTTTTTTATCTAAATGGCAAAACTAAAAACGCAAAAAAACGCTGAAATTCACACGGACTTATCAATTAGGCAGTTTTTCCACATCAAACAATGAAATCATCTTTATTTAGGAAATGAAGATGATTATAGTTTTATTGCATAACAAATACACAAGAAATACATTGTTTGACAAAGTTCGTTGCAGGTATTGCTAACGCTAGAACAGGCAACAAGGGCAGAAAAAACCCTTAAATTTATATAAAAATGAATATTGAAGAAATAGAAAAGAATATTGTGGAAAAAGTAATAAAACATTACTCTGATTTTAGTCTTGTGAAAACAGTTATTTCAGATTAGACTTTTATTGAAAAACCTTCTTATGGTTACCAAACACTTTATTTTAAAGATGATAAGCCTATAATACTATCTGATAATGCTAAAATTTCAGATGATGTAGGTTTGTTGCTTAATTTAATGTTTAAAGAAGGCAGAAAAACCAACAAAGGTACTATCACCATTTACCCCAATGGTGAGTATGAAAGTTCGTTTATTTGGGACGAAGCGGCATATTTGGAAAAGTTAGTTTTTAAGGCAGAAAATTTATTTAGCCTTCTTTACTACGAAATAAGCTCTTGTCCAGCTTTCTATAATACGCAGGAGGAACAGATTTCTTGGCAAGAAGCCATTGTAACTGTTTTATTTAAGTCAGGTAAGGTTCAACCTTTAAATGTTGAAGTAAAAACAGCCGCAAATGAGATTATTCATTATTCAGAGGCAATAGAAGAAGAATTTGGAGAATCTGAATATCAATCATCACGACAATATTATGAAGAAATGTATCATCTTATGAATGAAGGGAAGTTAAAAGCACTTTATCACCGTTGGAATGTAGCTACTATTCACATTAAATATGGTGTTCGTTTTGACTTTGAAAAACATGTTATCCTTGAGTGGAGAGAAGACCTCGCCTAAGTTATACAAAAAGCTAGCCCAAAATTGCTAGTTTTTTGGTTTTTACGTTGTTGTCGTGTGTTCTAGCACAACGACAACGACAATGCACTAAATGAAGGAGTTTTGTTAAAATTTCATAGCTTCTTTAAACTATTTTGTTTTTTTTTATCAAAGTACAAATGTATTTTCGTATTTTTGCAGAAATTTAAACACAAATTTAATGAAACAATTATTTAAAACAATAGCACTTTTTGTTGTTCTTTCTATCAATAACAATGTTAATAGCAATGTTTTTGCGCAAACACAAGAGCAAAAAGCACAAGATATTTTGGTGCGAGTAGAACAGAAATTTAAGGAAACTTCTGCACTCAAAGCCAAATTTAGCTACGAAATCAGTAATCCAGCCAATAAAATACAAGATGCCGTAAAAGGAGAATTTGTAATGAAAAAGAACAAGTTCCGCCTAAAACTTACTAAACTTGTGAATACAAAAGAAGTAACAGACCAAGAAGTTATCAATAATGGCAAGACTGTTTGGACGTATTTGAAAGAGTCAAACGAAGTAAATATCTCTGATTATACACCAGAAGACAGCGAAATTACGCCTGATAAAGTCTTTACTTTGTACAAAAAAGATTATAAATATGCTTTGATAGAAGAAGTAACAGAGGGAAAAAAAACGTATCAAATCATTGATTTACAACCAATTGACAAGAATAAAAAGCATTTCAAAATTCGCCTAAAAATCAATAAAGCTACTCATAGTGTGAAAAGTTGGGAGATTTTTGAGAAAAATCAAAACCGTTTTAAATACACTATTTCAGAAATAGCTTACCAAATAGAAGTAGGGGACAATTATTTTAATTTCAACAAATCTTCTTATCCTGGTGTGGTGGAAAATGATATGAGATAATTTTTTGAATTATGAGTTGTGAGTTATGAATTATGAATTTATTTTTGTTGTTAATTGTATTTAACTCAAAATTCATAACTTATAACTCACAACTAATTAAGGATTTCATTTAAAAGTCCTTCTTTCAGTCCGTAACGTGATACACACACACGAGAAAGGTTATATTTTTCCAAAATAAAGTTGATAAGACACGAAGCAACGACAATCATTTCCACACGCATTTCTTTCATTCCGCTGATTTTGAGGCGTTCTTGCTTGTTTTTGTGGATAAAATCATAGTAAATTTCTAAAAACTCTTGCTTAGAAAACTCTGCATTTGCGGTATTATTGAGTTTATCAATGTTGTTTTTAGCAAGTTTTATGTCGTGGATAGTATCAAAAGTGCCAGAAGAGCCAATCAAAAAAGTGGGTGTATATTGATGAATGGCATTTGCGAGGGGAATTAGTTTGTCTTCTAGATAGTTTTCTAGGCGTTTTATTTCTTGTGGTTTGATAGGGTCATTAGGCATAAACATATCCAAAAGTCGTTGTGCGCCTACTTCAAAACTATGTTTCCAAAAAATCTTGTGTTTGTTACAAAGGATAAATTCTACACTTCCACCACCAATATCCATCATTAGGGCAATTTCTTCACCAATATCCATACCCAAACGTACTCCTTTATAAATATATTCTGCTTCTTGTTCTCCAGAAATAACTTGCAAATCTAGATTAGTTTCTTGTTTGATTTGGTCTAAAAGCTCATTTTGATTGCTTGCATTACGCATTGCGCTGGTGGCAGCAGCAAAAATATGTTCTTCTCTGATTTGGTATTTGTCAAGTGTAAACCTAAATCTTTGTAAAGCATCTAGCAGGCGTATTTGTGCGGCTTGCCCAATAAGTCCCTCGCTAATGCCTCCTTGCCCTATTTTTATAGTAATTTTTTCTTGGTGTAAAATACGAAAGTTAAGATTTTCGTTATTATTTTTAGAGAAAGAAATTTCTACCTCTTCTAAATATTCCAAATTCTGTATTTTATCTGCAATAAGCAAACGACAAATATTTGTTCCTAAATCTATGACTGCGACAGGCGTGCCATATTTTTTATCCTTCTCTTGTTCAATGTCTTGAACGAGAGTTTCCATAAGTGTTTCCTTAACAATTTCAGTAGTAAATAATTGATTGGTAAGTAGTTGTGTAAAGTTAGGTTGCATAATAATTGATAAGTTGAAGTTATTTGGAATAGAAAACTGCTTACATAAGTCTATTCAAAATTTGCGCCAAAGGTACGAAAAAAAAACTTATTTTTGTACCTTTTTTATCATTATCAAATTATTAATTTCTCAAAAATAGCCCTAATTTCGTACCTCTAACTTCTAACCTCGTACCTGAAAAATTACGCTACATCTGCTAAAACTTCTGTATTTCTTACTGTAAGCGCATTTATATCTTTCAAAAGAGTTTCCATTGCAGTTTTTTCTGTGGCTGAAATTTGCTTTTTGGTAGTATCTTCCGACAAAAAAACCTTCAAAAAACTTTGCGCATACTTGGCAAGTCCTTGCTTTTCAGCGTGAATAATGTTGTTTTTCCAACTGTCGTAGCTTACACGTGAGGCGGCTAACATCATATCCAAAAGTGGCTCACTAAAATCTCCATTTTGGTTAATGTCTTGCAAAGGTTTGCAAAATATAGGATAGACAACTTCAAGATTATCAAGAATATAACTAATTTCCTCATTCAAAACTACTTCAGAAAAACTAGCATCTAATGCTTGTTGTTCTTGTATTTTTTCCAAATAAAACTTTTTTTCTTCTTCATCAACTTTACCATCTGCACCTATCACCCAAAGTGCTGGAAAAAGTACCGCTAATACTTCAAATTCTACAATTCCAATAGGATTTATGCGGTTTTCATTATAATCTTCAAGAGATATTTTCATGTTTTTTTGTTGCTTTTTTGAGTTTTTTTTCTTAATTCTACAAAAGTAAGATATTTTTCTTAAAATCATATTGAATTAGGAATTTTAAATTATGAATTGTGAATTAAATACAATATTTTGCACCTAATTCACAGCAATATTGGTTTAAATTCATTGTTTTTTGACCATAAAGACACAAATTAAGGTGCAAAGAACATAAAAAACGCTTAAATTATTAGCAATCTGTATTCATTCATAATTCACAATTTCTAATTCATAATTAAAAAAATCCAAATGAAATTACATACAATAAATACAGGGCTTTTTAAGCTAGATGGTGGCGCAATGTTTGGAGTTGTACCAAAACTTATTTGGCAAAAACTGGTTACCCCTGATGAAAATAATCTGTGTACGTGGTCTATGCGTTGCTTGCTTATAGAAGACGAAAACCGCCTAATTTTGATAGATACAGGCATTGGAGAAAAACAAGAGGCGAAATTTTTGGCACATTATCACCTGCACGGCAACGACACACTCATAAAATCTATTCGTAATCTTGGCTTTTCTGAAGATGATATTACTGATGTGGTGCTTACACATTTGCATTTTGACCATTGTGGAGGTGCTATTAAAAGAGAAAAAGATAATCAAAAACTTTCTTTGACTTTCAAAAATGCTGTTGTTTGGTCTAGTGAGGCACATTTGGCGTGGGCAACTGCACCAAATCCACGTGAAAAAGCCTCTTTTCTGACTGAAAATATTTTGCCTATACAAGAAAGTGGACACTTGAAATTTATCTCTCCAAATGAACAACAATCTCCGTTTAAAAACATTGATTTTTTGTTTGTTGATGGACATACAGAAAAGCAAATGTTGCCACTTATTACGCTAGAAAACAATAAAAAACTGCTTTATTGTGCTGATTTGTTGCCTTCTGTGGCACATATTCCTTTACCTTATGTGATGGGTTATGATATGCGTCCGCTTATCACAATGCAGGAAAAAGAACAGATTTTGGCACGAGTCGTAGCAGAAAATATTACTTTGTTTTTTGAACACGACTCACAAAATGAGTGTTGTAGCGTCCAGATGACGGAAAAGGGCGTAAGAATGAAAGAGGTTTTTAGTTTAAAAGATATGTTTTGAGGTGTGAAGTTTGAAGTGTGAGATATGAATACAAATAATTGATAAAATAACAGAAAAATCAATAATTTACTTCAAAAAGTAGGTATTTTATTGTATTTTTGCACCAATACGTAACTAAAAACACTAAGCAAATGCAACACACGGATTTTAAAGAAATTTTTAAGAAATTTGAAGGAATAAAAGTCCTCATTATTGGTGATGTAATGCTAGATTCTTACGTTTGGGGGGCAGTAAACCGTATTTCACCAGAAGCTCCTGTACCTATTGTAAACGTCCAGAAACGTGACCAAAGGCTTGGCGGAGCGGCAAATGTTGCCCTAAATGTGCAAGCATTAGGTGCAGAGCCTATTTTGTGTTCTGTGATTGGCAATGATTTGGAAGGAGAAAGTTTGATGCGTTTGATGGCAACGAATGATTTGGGTTTTCACGGAATTGTGCAGAGTTTTAGCCGCATTACGACTGTCAAACACCGCATTATGTCTGGTTCACAGCATCTTTTGAGGGTGGATTCTGAAACAGATAAAAATCTAAATGAAGACGAACAAAACGACCTTTGGAAAAAAATAACTACATTGATGCTTGATTGTCAGGTAGTTATATTTGAAGATTATGATAAAGGCGTTTTGAATGGTGAACTTATCCAAAAAATAGTAAATTTTGCATCAGAACGTAATATACCTACTATTGTTGATCCTAAAAAACGTAATTTTTTAGAATATAGGCACGTAACACTATTCAAGCCAAATCTCAAAGAACTAAAAGAAGGCTTAAAAATTGATTTTGATGCAAAAAATCAAGCACAATTAGAAGATGCTGTAAACCAATTAAGAGATTATTTGCAGGCGGATAAAATTCTTGTAACCCTTTCAGAAAGAGGTGTTTATATTCAAAGTGAGAAAGAAAAATTTTTGCTTCCTGCGCATATACGTAGCATTGCAGATGTAAGTGGGGCAGGTGATACAGTCGTGAGTATTGCGGCACTTTGTTTGGCTCTAAACCTCTCTGATAATCTCACAGCGGCACTTTCTAATCTTGGTGGCGGTTTGGTTTGTGAACATTTGGGCGTTATTCCTATTGATAAAATGGCTCTTTTGCAGGAAGCGGAAGAGAATTTGGTATAAAAAAATAATTTAGAGGGTCGCTAAAATTATCTGATAATTTTAGCGAATATGTTAAGAAAAAAATGATACTAAATAACTGTTAAAATTTCCTCAAAAGTCTAAAAATACGTTGTATATTAAAAATACCCAATAAGTTTAATTGCTTAATAAATTAAGAAATTAAACTTATTGGGCATTTTACAAGATTAGCTTGGGCTAGTTAATGTCCGTGTGGTTCGTCACCTGTTTCTGCAGCATTTTTCATTTGCGAAAGCAATGAATTTGCCCCTTTTAAGACAATTTGAGCAGTTTTATAGTCAAAATCTTTGTCATTTTTTGTATCAAAAATTACTTCCACAAAACCATTTTCACTAACACCTGTGCGCACTTCCAATTTCTCAAAATGATAGTTCGTAATTGTACTATTTGTAGTTTTATCTTTTTCTTGTTTTTTCCCTTTTGAGATAAAAATATACGTTTTTTCTTCATCTGTAACAATACTTTCCTCTGGAAGAGTAGGCACATTTGCCTCGCCAAGTTCAATAAAAGCCTTTAAATAAGTGTTTGGTAGTAGTTTTGTATCTTCTATATCAATATGAGCGTGAACACGTACAGTACGGTCTTCATTGATTTTACGGTTGATAAGATACACTTTTGCGGTGCGTTCCTCTGTTTCATTAC
>JAYVHJ010000126.1:0-4728 GCA_043771315.1 Raineyaceae bacterium | reverse complement strand
TAATTTCTATGAAAAGGCACAATCAGACCAAAAAAACGACAAAATAATTCCTGCGCTAGACAACTATATTTCTGCCCTAATGGCAATAGAAAAGTATTGGAATGAAGCAAATGAAGTACAATATCAGGGCAAAAATATAATGCTTGGTACAAGTATTTACAATAATATTCAGGATATTTTGGATAATATACGCCTGCAAACGCCCCAAACAACCATTATCATACAAAAAAATCTTCCAAAAATAGGTTTTGAAATTTCTTATAAAACTAAGAAACTAGAAAATTTGCCTATTAAAGCACTATTTACGGAGGGACGAGGAGAACTTACACGCAATTATGTCAGCAATGCGCAAGGAAACATAACATTGGATTTGCAAAAATTGCGTTCTCACGTTAAAAATCACCAAATTTTGGTAGAAACAGATTTGACAAATATTAGCCCTGTAAACGCTCAAAATGCGGTTTTTGCTTTGTTTTTATCTCGTTTGCGTGTACCCAATACGACAATTATTTTGGAGAAAGAAAAACAAATTGCTTACATTATCTCAAAAGAGAAAAACCTCAATATCAACCTAGAAAATGCACCTTTAAGCCGTTTTATGAAAGAATTATTGACAAAAAGAGGCATCAGTATTACTGAAAATCCAGAAAAAGCTACTTTTTGGTTAGAAATTTCTACCAACACAGAAGCAAATGGCATTTCTAACGACATTTATAATACTTTGCTAAATCTTGCGGTGCGAGGAATTGAGCCAAGTAGCAAAAATGAGTTTTTTTCGTATAATAAACCAAACTTGAAAGGTTTTCAAATCAAAAACTTTACGGCATCAGGTTTAGACGCACACAAACGAGCAGAAGAATATTTGGAAGACGAGATTTTGCCAAAAATATTGGAAGAAATAGGAAAATAGAACAATTACGAATTATCAATTACGAATTATCAATTACGAATTATCAATTACGAAAAATACAATTAGATGACGACATTACAAGTTTGTTTTCGTGGGATATAAAACCCCACGTTACTGATTTTTGGGTTAATAATATGCATTTAACATCAGTAGCGCAGGGTTTTATACCCTGCGTATTAAAATAAAGGCTACCAATTTGTAATGTCGTTATCTAAATATCCAATTACTAAAAATGAAAAAAATATTATTCCTGTTTTTCTGTTTATTTTCCTTTGTGTTTTGCTTTGAATTTCCTGTTTTTGGTCAAATTACAGATATTGAAAAAGCTACTTTTTTGCGTTTGCAAGAGCGTTTAGTACCTTTGCATCAGCCTGTCAAAAGACAAGAAAATGATTGGCTTTCACAGGTAAGCACAGACCCAAAACAACCTTTTGAAATATTCTGCAAAGAAAATCCAATAAAAATAGATGCCTCAAAATCAGTTATTTACATACAGCCAATAGGAAAATTCAATAAACATCAAAAAAAAATCCTAAAAGAATTAAACAAGTATTTGAGTGAGTTTTTTGGTATGAAAGTAGTGAGTTTTAAAGAGATTTCTGATGACTTTATTCCCGCAAAAGATAGGCGCAAAATGGTATCAGAACAACTAAGAACAACTTATTTGCTTTACGAATATCTTTTGCCAAAAATACCAAAAGATGCTGCCGCTTTTATTGCTTTTACTGAAAAAGATTTGTATCCACAAGACTCGTGGGCGTATGTTTTTGGGCAAGCCTCACTCTCTCATAAGATTGGTGTGTGGTCTATGTACCGCTTTGGCAACCCAAAAACTTCTCAAAAAGTCTATGATAATTGTCAATTACTAACTTTTAAAACTGCTACACACGAAATAGGACATATTTTTGGTATTCAACATTGTCAAATGTTTCATTGTAATATGAATGGAAGTATGAATTTAGATGATTTGGCTTTGCGCCCAACGTATTTTTGCCCAGACTGTCAAAGCAAAATCTCGTGGCGACTTGACCTACAAATGCGCCCACAATTTGAGAAATTGGAACATTATTGGAACAAAATAGACAACCCAACAGAAGCAGAATTTTATAAATCCCAAAAAGAAAAAACCTATTAAGGTGTGAAATGTGAGGTAAATACATTGTTTTGCGTCAAAAAACACCTTACATATCACACCTCAAACCTCAAAAGGGTTTCTGCAAAAACAAGGTCTTCTGGCGTGGTTATTTTGATGTTTTGGTAGTTTCCTTCTAATAAATGTATTTCAAAACCTGCTTTTTCAGCTATGCTACTATCATCTGTAAGTTCTGGGGTTTCAGGTAATAAATACGCCTTTTTTATTTGATTTAGTTGGAAAGTTTGAGGTGTTTGTATCAGCCTAAAATCAGCTCTATTCACCGCCTGACTGGTATTATTAACAGTATTTACTTGTCTAATAGAATCTTTCAAAGGTACACACACAACCGCATTTCCTTTGTTTTTAGCCATTTCAAAACTTTGCGCTATTACGCTCACACTCACGAGAGGGCGCACACCATCATGTATGGCAACTATTGTATTATTTTCTGCATCATCAGGATTTTCTTCAATTTTGATGCTATTTAATCCATTTTTTACAGATTGGTAGCGAGATTTCCCGCCCGCTATTATTTTGTGTGGTGTGCTGAATTGATGTTTTTTGCATAATTCTTCCCAAAAAGAAATTTGTTCTTGTGGCAAAACCAAAATAATTGCTAGATTTTCTTCCGAATATTTTTCAAATTGTATTATTGTGTGCATTAAAACAGGTTTTCCTGCCAACAATAAAAACTGTTTTGGAATGTCAGCTTGCATACGTGTACCACTTCCACCTGCAACAATAAGTGCATACTTTTTCATATTTTTGATTTTATTTTCTGTAAAAATACAAAAAATAACAAAAACAACAAATTTACATCAATAAAACAAATTCAGCCCAAAACCAACACCCATATCACTATCATAATGCACAGAAAAACCTGTATTTTTGGTAACAATGTAACGAAATCCACCCATAAATTCTTTGTCAGAATTAAGCATAAAACTCATTCTTAAGCGTTTTGACACAGGAATATCCTCTCTACGCAACTGAAAACGTATATTCCCATCTAAAAAAACCTCTCCCTGCAATTTCACAAGCATTGGCAACGTATATTCAAGTCCTGCGCTAAATTGCGTCCTTATGTCTTTGGTGTCTGTTTGTCCAAAAATATTTCTTTCTTGATTATCAATACCGTTTTTTCTATAACGCCAATCAAAGCCAATAAAAGGCATCAACCATTGCATTTTGCCCAAATAACGCCCAATATGCAGTTCTGTTTCGTAACCGTGATAGTCGTGATAACCCAAACGCCATTCTGCGCCTATGCTCCAGCGTGTATTAGAAAGCATTAACATTCCATCATTTCCGTTGGTGGCAAAGTCATTTTCAGCCATCAAACTAAATTTTCTGTCGTCTGCAAACAGCCGCCTTTGTGCTAGTTTTGGATTAGGAATTAAAGGATTTTTTGCTTGATTTTCATAAGTTAAAACCCTGCCCATTCCTGCCATCATGTGGTACAAAATATGGCAATGAAAAAACCAATCTCCTTCCGCATTAGCATTAAATTCTAGCGTATCTGTTTCCATTGGCATAATATCCACAATATTTTTGAGTGGCGCAAAATCCCCCTTACCATTCAAAAGCCTAAAGTCGTGTCCGTGTAGGTGCATTGGGTGGCGCATCATAGAGCCATTATAAAGGATTATTCTTACATTTTCACCTTTTTTGATAATTATTTTATCTGCTTCAGACACTACCTTATTATCCAAACTCCAAATATAACGGTTCATATTTCCAGATAATTCAAAACGTAACTCTTTGATAGACAATGGAATTGCAGGTAAATTTGTTTTAGTAGGAGATTTTAGCATTGCATAATTGAGTGTTACAATATCAGATAATTTGTTAGAATTATACTGATTTTCCATCTGCATTGTTCCTTTTTTTGATGCCATAGGATTAATTTCTGGATACATTACCACGTTCATATCCATCTGATTAAGCGACATTTGCATTCCCATATCATCAAGATTTCCATTCATTTTCATCATTCCGTTCATCATTTTCATACCTTCAAAATACTGCAATTTTGGAAGTGGAGAAATGAGTTGTTTTGCACCTTTTGCATCACCTACATACAGGGAAGTGGATTTTGTACGGTCTTCTGACGTTGCTAGAAACTCGTAAGCAGTATTTTCAGCAGGAATATTTAAAATAATATCATAAGTTTCAGAAACCGCAATAAGCAACCTATCCACTTCCACAGGCACAACATCATTACCATCATTTGCCACAACAGTAATTTTTCCGCCCGCATACGTGAGCCAAAAATAGGTAGATGCACCACCATTAGAAACCCTTAAACGCACTTTTTGAGCAATTTTATTATTTTTTGAAGGTGGCGTAATGATACTTTCATTTTTTCCGTTTATTAAAAATTTTTCATAATAAATATCACTCACGTCCATTGCATTCATTCTTTTCCATTCATTTTTGACTTTTGTCTTGAAATACCCTTGTTTTATAGCTTCTGCATAGCTTTGTGTTGTGCCTTTTTTGATAGCAAACCAGTCAGTAGCATTGTGGAGCATACGGTGAATATTATTTGGGTTCATATCTGTCCACTCGCTCAAAATAACAGGAAAAGTAGGTAAATCATCAATACCAGCCCTAAAACTAACATCATTAGCTTTTTTGAGCATCACAAAACTTCCATACATTCCTATTTGCTCCTGCAAAC
>JAYVHJ010000125.1:0-11926 GCA_043771315.1 Raineyaceae bacterium | reverse complement strand
GGCAACCCGCCACCGCCTATTTCTGGATATGAAAATGAATTTACTTATAATATTTCAAAACCAAACCAAAAAACTGTTCATCATTTAGCTAAAATAAATGGTTGTTATGATTTTGAAAAAGTTGGTAATTTGACCTTTCAGTATGGTTTTCAACAGAATAATAGGCAAGAATTTGATTTTAGGCGTGGTAGATTTATTGATAAACCAGTTTTATCTTTGGAACTTAGCACACACACCGCAGAAATAGTATTAGAACACAAAGATTTTAAAGGTTTCTCTAAAAGAAGTAACAAAAATAATGACACTAATAAAGTCATTAATATTGGAATTTTTAAGGGAAATATTGGTGTGAGTGCATTTTTGCAGGATAATATCAACGAAATTGGGATAGGAAAAACATCACTTATTCCTAATGCTAGAAATACCAGTTTTAGTGCATTTGTTACGGAAAGGTACATCAAAACTAATTACGAATTAGAAGTAGGAATTAGGTATGATTACCGACTTATGGAAGTTTTTATTGCGACATTTGCCAATGGTTTAGTAAAGCCTAAACGTAGTTTTAGTAATGTTTCTTTTGCTTTTGGAGGAGTTTTTAGACCTAATAATCAACTTACTTTTCGTACAAATGTTGCATCTGCGTGGCGTGCGCCTAGTTTGAACGAACTTTATAGTTATGGCGTGCATCAAAGCACTGCTACTTATGAAGTTGGAAATGATAGCCTACAAACTGAAAAAGCCTTTAAATGGATAAATACAGTAACTTATCAAACAAAAAAACTTATTTTTGAGGGTAGCTTTTATGCTAATTTTATCAATGATTATATTTACATAAAACCAATAAGTACAGGTTTTGAAGACCCTACAAGAGGCGTTTTCCCTGTGTTTTCTTACACGCAAACAAATGCACAATTTTTTGGTACAGATTTGACTTTGAAATATGAAATATTGCCTTCTTGGGCATTGGGCGCACAAGCATCACTGATAAGAGGTAAGGATATTAGCCAAAATACAGATATTATTTTTATGCCACCCAACAAATTTGAAGGAAATATTACGTTTCAACCAAAAAAGTATAATAAAAATATAAATAATAATGCTATTAATAATATAAGCAATATTTTAGATAATACATTTGTTACATTGTCTGTTGCTCACGTCAGCAAACAACGCCACGCACCTGCAAATATAGATTTTGGAGATACACCAGCTGCTTATCAACTCGTAAATTTGAGTTTGGGAACAAGTTTTGATTTAGGAAAATCAATAAGTAAAAATGTAGAAAATCAACACAAAAAGCATAATTTAAGTATCAGTTTTTCTGCTACAAACCTCTTAAATACTACGTATAGAGATTATTTGAACAGATTTCGCTATTATGCCAACGAAATAGGACGAAATTATACTTTAAGAATGAAATACAGTTTTTAGTTTAATCAATAATTTAACCATTTTAATTTAATTTCAATAATGAAAAATCCAGTTCAAACAATGGCAAAATTTGCCACAATGCTACTTGTAGCAAGTATTTCTGTTGTTTCTTGTAAGAAAAAAACAGAAACTCCAGCACCAGTTGAAAATGAAGACATTACAACGGTTTTGGTAACTTTCAAAAACCCTGCCGTTGCTTCTGATTCAGTTGTTTATAGAGCTTTTTTCTCAAAAGGCTACACACAAGCTGCTACAACACCTGCGGTTTATAGCGTTACTTCAACAAAAACTGCGCTTACAAAAGGAATAACCTATAATGCAACAGTAAAATTACTCAATGCACTTGTAACGCCAGAGGAAAATGTAACAGAAGCCGTAATAGATCCAAACCCAGCTGCTGGCTCTGAAGAAGGTGGCATAAATCACCAACTTTATTACGGTTTCAATAGTGCCTTCACGTCTCTTGCGTATGCTGACACAGACAATAATGGCAAGCCTATTGGAGTGAAAATTACGGTTACTACATCAGCTACGCCAACGACAGCAGGTAGCTTTGATTTAAAACTTATCCATAAGCCAAACAAATCACAAAATATGGCTACAACACCATATATGTATATGGCAAGTACTATTGGTGGCTCTACTGATGTTGATGTAAGATTTCCTAATATTGTAGTGCAATAATTAAACCCTATTTTATAGATAAAATAAGAACACATATTAATGTGTTCTTATTTTTTTGAAAATATTTTGCAACAATGTTGCAATTATAATTTTTCTTTGTATATTTGCAACATCATTGCAGATGTAAGCACCAAAAACGGTTATAATAAGATTGTTTTGCGGTAATTTTGTTAGCAATTTTTTATTAAGCTCAAATAAGAATACGTTTTTAACGTATTCTTATTTCATTTGAGTTTTTACAAGTACAAAATTATCAATAAAAAATCAATAAAATGAAAATAAAAAAACTGCCTGTAACTGTTTTGAGCGGCTTTTTGGGCGTTGGGAAAACCACGTTACTAAATCATATTCTGCACAATAAAGAAGGCTTAAAAGTAGCCGTTATTGTCAATGATATGAGCGAAGTAAATATTGATGCTACGCTTGTCAAGCAACAAAATACGCTTAGCCGTACAGAAGAAAAGCTTGTAGAGATGTCTAATGGCTGTATTTGTTGTACTTTGCGAGGTGATTTGATGATAGAAGTAGAACGCCTTGCCAAAGAAAACCGCTTTGATTATTTGCTTATTGAAACCACAGGAATTAGTGAGCCTGTGCCTATTGCACAAACTTTTACCTTCAAAAATGAAGATGATGATATTGATTTGAGCCGTTATGCGGAGCTAGATACAATGGTTACGGTGGTTGATGCCCTGAATTTTCATAAAGATTTTGGAAGTCAAGACACTGTTTTTAGTAGAAAAATGAATAATGAAGATGACCAAGACCAGCGCACTATTGTTAATCTCCTCACTGACCAAATAGAGTTTGCAGACATTATTATTCTCAATAAAACTGATCTTATTAGCGAGTATCAGTTGGGAGAATTGAAAGCAATTATTAAAAGCCTAAACCCTGTTGCAGAGATATTAGACAGTACTTTTGGCAAAATTGCACCTCAAAAAATTCTTAATACAGGACTTTTTGATTTTGAAAAAGCGTCTAATTCTGCGGGTTGGTTGAAAGAACTTAATACAGAACACACACCAGAAACAGAAGAATATGGCATTAGTTCGTTTGTTTTTAGGAATAAACGCCCATTTCACGCAGAAAGATTTTGGAATTATGTTTCACAAGATTTCCCTGCAAGCGTTATCAGAAGCAAAGGTTTGTTTTGGCTTGCCTCACGCAAAGATGATGCCGTTAATTGGTCACAGGCGGGTGGTTCATTACGTGCAGAACAAGCAGGCGTTTGGTGGGCAAGTATGCCTTATAGTGAGCGTACAAGCTATATTTCTTTTATAGAAAATCAAAAAACAATAGAAACTCGTTGGGATAAGCAGTTTGGCGACCGTATGAACGAAATTGTTTTTATTGGGCAAGAAATGGGTAAACACATCATTACAAGTGAGTTAGAAGCGTGTTTGTGTACTGATGAGGAAATAAAACAAATGGAAGCAGGAAAAATAAAATTTGCTGACCCTTTCCCAGTTTGGTAGTTTTGTAACAAAAAACATTACGCTAAAACACCAAAAAGCTACTCATACACGTTGTGTGAGTAGCTTTTTGGTGTTAAATTAATTATAACCTTATTTTTTTGGTTCTACTTTTTTATCTTTTGCAGCGTGGTCAGCAACCATTTTCTCGTGGTCAGCTTTCATTGTTGCGTGTTCAGTTTCCATTGTTTTGTGGTCTGCAAGCATTTGGTCGTGTTCTGCGGTGATAGCAGTATGCTCTTTTGTTACTTCCTCATCTTTTAGCTCACCTTTTGTGTGTTTTTCTTCCAATGAAGTATGTTTTGCAATAAGGTCAGTATGTTTTTTTATCATTTCTTCATGTTTTGCAATCAAGGCAGTATGAGCAATTTCAATAGTTTTATGCGTAGAATCTGTTTCAGACATAGCAGCGTGTTGTTCTGACATTTTCTTGTGGTCAGCCTCTAGTTGGTCGTGGCTGGCTTCCATAGTTTTGTGTTCAGCTTCCATTTTGGCGTGGCTATCAGCCATTGTTTTGTGAAGTTCTTGGTTTGGTTTTGAGCTACAAGCAAAGGCAAAAACAGCTATAAAAGCTATTAGGATAATGTTTTTCATTGTATTTGGGTTATTTAATGATTATTTGAAAATTTTTACAAAGGTAGTGTTTTTTTTGATAGTTTTTTTACTGTATGAAAATTTCAATAGTAAAAAATAGCTAAAATTAAATAAATTTTCCCCAAATTTTTAAGATTTGGGGAAACTAAAAATCACCTAATCAATCTCAATGACCACCCCCGTACTAATTGGGTGCGCAGAACACGTCAAAACGTAGCCTTCCGCAATTTCTTTGTCTGTGAGTGCGTCTGTTTCCATATTTTTGATAGCTCCTTGTGTACATTTGCCCAAGCAAGCCGTACAAAGTCCACTTTGGCAAGAATAAGGTAAATCAATATTCTTCTTCATAGCTGCCTCTAAGATTGTTTGAGAGGGATTTACATCAAAATTATAGGTATTTCCGTTGTAAATAACTGTAATATTTTGCGTAATTCTTTCCTTAGAAAACTCCACAGGAACAGTTTTTTGCGTAAAATCAACAGCAAAACTTTCTTTTTTAAGTCCTTGTAAACCAAGTTTTTCAAAAGTATGCGTGATAGTTTCCATCATTCCAGAAGTACCACACATTAAATACTGTTTAGAAAGTGTCAGAGGATTTTCTGCTCTGTTTTCTGACGTATTTTCTTTCATTATTTTCTCTACCACATCAGCTATCAAACGCCCTGTAAAACCGCCATTATCTGTCCACGTAGTACTAGGACGAGATAATACGTGAAATATTTTTAGTTTATTTCCAAATTCATTTTGCAAATTTTCTAATCTTTCTCTAAAAAGTATGTTTTCTTCGTTTCTGCTTGCGTAGATAAGGCATACTTCGCTTGTAGGTTGCGTATGAAGTACACTTTGCAAAATAGACATCATTGGTGTAATGCCACTACCACCTGCAAAGAGAAAATACTGATTATTAGGCAAAATTTCTGGTGCAAAAGTGCCTGTAGGCGCAAGAACATCTATTAAATCACCTTTTTTGATAGAGTTATTAAGAAGATTGGAGATTTTGCCACCTTCCACACGCTTGACAAGCACGGAAATAGTGCTTTGTTGTGTGGCGTAAGAGCTACAAATAGAGTAAGAGCGGCGGAACTCTTCTTTACCAACTTTTATGATAAGTGTCAAAAATTGCCCAGATTTGTAGCTTAATGGCGCATTTTGGGGTTGATTAAAAACAATTTCAACAGCGTTTTCTGTCTGTTGAATGGTATTTTGAACTTCTAATTGCATTGTTCTTGAATTGTGGATTGTAAATAGTGACTTAATGAATAAACACAAAATATTGATTATGTTTTCATTCATTATCTAAGGCACAAAGGTAGTTATTTTCTTTTAATTTTTTTATGTAAGTGTATATTTTTGCATTTTAAAACTGTGGTTGGTCTCTTATTTCCCAAAGGCAGATTTGAGCAAAAGTCCTGCACCACCAGCTGACAACACAAATATTAAAAGCAGTTGAAATAAATTCATAGACCTAAAGTTAAAGTTGATGTTCATTATCACGCCTACAATTATCAAAACGACTGCGCCAACCATCATTAGCCAACCAACATAGTTTTTAGCGTTAAAAAACACCATTACCACACCTATAAAAAACGGAATAAGTAGCATACCGCTTGTTACGCCTACATTTCCCATTTGGTAGAGATGCCCACCCCAGCCTACATTTACGTGAATAGAACTTAATAACAGGTACATTCCCAAAGAAAACATCACTGCACCACCCAAAAAAGTGCCTATACTTGGTTGATTAGCCATAGTTTTGTTGTTTTAGTTTTTGATTTTTAGATAATTTCAGATACAAACTTAACACAAATATAGGATATTTTTTAGAATACCTTTTTATAGTGCAAAAGATTTCAGATTTTTTATTTATGGATTTCTGTGGATTTTACGTGTAACTTTATTTATAATTTCAATATATTTTTGATAAAAAAACATTATTTATCCAAAAAAAAGTGTTTCCTTTGTAGTATAATCTAGCCAAAAACAAACTTTTATAATTATTTTTTGTTATATTTTTCTGCCATTTTAAGGCATTTGATGTAATATTTGATAATTTATCATATAAAATATACGCTAACAATAATTATGCAAAAGATAACTACTTTTATTGATGTAAGATTTTTATTTGTTTGTCTCTTACTTTTTGTAGGATTTTCAACAAAAAAATTACAAGCACAATGCCCAAATATGACTATTGCAGTTACTAGCCCAAGTTGTCCTAGTGCTAATAATGGGCAAATTGCGGTGACACTTTCCAATGTTACAGGGCTTTTCAATGTGGCTTTATATATTGATGTTGTAGGCACAGGGCTTGTGCCAGTGGCAAACTTTCTTAATCAAACAACTAATCCTTTCACATTCACAGGTTTAGCACCTTCTGATAGATATGTTGTCATAGTGTCTTTTCCTACAAGCAATCCTGTTCCTGTTGGTTGTGGTAGCATTTTAGCATCTGCGCCCATTGTTGTAAATAATCCTAGCATTATTTTTAATCCTACACCTGCGCCCAATATTTGTCAAATAGCTGCTCCACGCACCATAATAGCCACTTACACAGGTAGCGCATTAGGTACAGGTACATTTACAGGTACAGGTATTTCTGCTAGTGGCGTTTTCAACCCAACTACGGCAGGAGTTGGTACACATACCATTACATACACGTATGTAACAGCAAGTTGTACTATTGTAGGTACGCAAAACATCACAGTAACAGCAACGCCTGTACTTTCTTTTACAATTTCTCCAAGTACCATTTGTCGTGCTGGCGGACTTGTGCCACTTACTGCAACACCCACAGGAGGTACTTTTTCAGGTTTGGGGGTTACTGGCACTAACCTAGACCCAAATGTAGGCGCAAATGGCGTTAGAACAATTACTTATACTTTTACGCAAAATGGTTGTACACGCACTGCTACAAGTACTATCAATGTGGTAGCTAATACAACTGTTTCATTATCAGGACTTTTGCCTATTTATTGTACCAATGCACCTAGTGCTACTGCAACGGTTTCTCCTGCTGGTGGCACGCTTTCAGGTGCAGGCGTTAGTGGACTTACTTTTAATCCTGCTACGGCTGGCGTTGGTTTCCATACGCTTACTTATACTTTTCTTCAAAATAATTGTACTTTTACCGCTACTCGTGTGGTAGAAGTACGAAATCCTACTGTTGTCGTTAGTTTTACTAATTTATCTCCTGCATATTGTGTAAATGCCGTTCCTTTTGGGCTTACAGCTTCTTTGAATGGTGGCACTTTTTCTGGAAATGGTGTTGTAGGTAATGTTTTTACCCCTACTAATGCAGGAATTGGCACACATATAATTTCTTATGCTTATAACGATGCTGGTTGTGCGGGGATTATCACGCAAAGTGTGCAAGTTGTTGCGCCTGTTGTGGTAAGTTTTAGCGGTTTGCCTGTGGTTGCACCTGTTTCTTATTGCAAAACTGCCCCTGCCCTCACGCTCACAGGTACGCCTGCTGGTGGCACTTTTTCTGGAAATGGTATTTCTGGAAATTCTTTTGACCCCAATAATGCAAGCGTAAATATTGGTGTAAATGCCATTACTTATACGGTTACGCAGAATAATTGTACTGTTTCATCTACGCAAAATGTTATCATTACTGCGCCACCAACCATTATTTTTGGAGGTCTTAATGCTAATTATTGCCTTGCTTCTCCTAATACAACTATTGCTGCAACCCCTACTGGTGGCTCTTTTTCTGGAAATGGAATAAGCGGAAATGTTTTTAGTGCAAGTAGTGCAGGTGTAGGAATTCATACTATTACGTATTCTTTTACAAATAATGGTTGTACGACCATAGGAACACAAAATGTTGAAGTTATTGCTAATCCTACAGTAAGTATTGTAGGGCTTAGTAGTCCTTATTGTTTGAGTTCTGGAACAGTAAATCTTGCTTCAACGCCTGCTGGTGGTACTTTTTCTGGTACTGGCGTGAGCGGAACGGTTGGAAATTATGTTTTTAATCCTACTACTGCTGGTATTGGTTTTCATACCATTGATTATGTGGTTGTTTTGGGTGGTTGTTCTTTTAATACTTCTCAAGTAGTTGAAGTGAAAACTGGTACTGTAACGCCTACTATTGCGGGTTTGGGTACTAATTATTGTTTACTTGCACCTTCTATAAACCTCACAGGAACGCCCGCAGGAGGCACTTTTGTAGGTGTGGGAATGTCTGGGAATACTTTTAATCCTTCTGTGGCTGGTGTAGGAACGCATACAATTACCTATAATTTTAATAGTGGTGGTTGTACTTCTAGTGCTATTCAGACCGTAAACGTAACGCCAACGCCAATAATAGTTTTTCCAAATACTATTCCAACAAGTATTTGCGTATCTGGGGCTAATATTGCACTTTCTGCTACGCCTGCTGGTGGTGTGTTTTCTGGTACTGGCGTAAGTGGAACAGTAGGAAATTATATTTTTAGTCCTGCTACGGCTGGTATTGGCACTTTTCCTGTAGTTTATACTTTTTCTGAAAATGGTTGTACCGTAACAAATAATATCAATATCAATGTAACACCAACGCCTGTACTTGTTTTTGGGGCTTTGCCTACGCAATATTGCTTATCTGCCACAAATTTGATACTTACTGCTACGCCTGTAGGTGGTGTGTTTTCTGGTACTGGTGTTGCTTTGAGTGGTGCTGATTATGTTTTTAGCCCAACTATTGCCACTATTGGAACGCATATTTTGACTTATACTTTTATTCAAAATGGTTGTACCCTTACAACTACAAAATCAATAACTATTACGCCTACACCTGTAGTGAGTATTTCTGGTTTACTTGCTAATTATTGTAATGATATTATAGGTGTTCCGCTTGTAGGAGTGCCTGCAAGTACGGCTACACAAGGCGTGTTTTCTGGTACAGGAGTGTCTGGAACAGCAGGAAACTACATTTTTAATCCAAATGCAGCAGGAAATGGTATTAAAACAATTACTTATACTTATGTTGATAATGGTTGCACTGTTTCAGTAACCCAAAATACAACTGTAGCATTTTGCGACCCTTGTGCTGGTGTAACAATATCAGCTACGCTAACGCTTACACAACCAACTACTTGTGGACAAACTGGTACTATTGTGGTAAGTGCGCCTGCTGGTGGCACTGCACCTTATACATATAGCCTAAACAGTGCGCCTTTTGTGAGTACAACAACTTTTAATAATCTTGCTCCAAATACCTATACACTTATTGTAAAAGATGCTATTGGTTGTTCTCAAACCTATTCTTCTATCATAAATCCTTACGTAGGAATTTCTGTTACAAGTATCATTCAAACGCCAGTTTCTTGTGCAGGAGGCAACAATGGCACTATTACGGTGGTGGCAACAGGAGGAAATGGAAACTATGAATATAGTTTAGATGGAACAATTTTTCAACCTTTGAATACATTTACTGGGCTTATTGCAGGTAGTTATACGGTGAGCATAAAAGACAATTTGGCGTGTGTAACAACAGCTAATATCTCTGTTATTCAGCCTTCTACGTTATCAGCAAACGCTGTGGTTACTAATCCTTCTAATTGTGTATTGAGTAACGGTATTATTACCTTTTCAAACGTAGTGGGTGGCAATGCACCTTACCAATATTCTATCAATAATGGCGCAAATTACGTTAGTACGGCTACTTTTACCAATGTGGCTGCTGGTACTTATATTGTTTCTGTGATTGATGCTAAAAGTTGTGTTTGGAGCAATACCATTGTTTTAGGTTTTACTAATAATTTGGCTGGAAGCGTGATAACTTTCCCTGCATCTTGTGGTGGTACTAATGGGCAAGTTTTAGCTCAAAATGCAATTGGCGGTGGTGGTACTTATGTTTATTCTTTGGATAATATGAATTATCAATCAAATCCATTGTTTATGAACCTTGCGGCAGGGAATTATACTTTGTATGTAAAAGACCCTATTAGCCTTTGTTTTGCTACTGTTCCTGCGTTGGTAGGCAGTACAAGTGGTTTTACGGCTAATTTATCAAATGTTCAGCCTACAAGTTGTGGAGTTGGAAATGGTAGTATCACAGTTTCTTCTCCTTCTGGAGGAGTTGCACCTTATCAATATAGTTTAGATGGTATTACCTACCAAAATTCTCCTGTTTTTGCAGGGCTTTCTGGTGGTAATTATAACATACATATCAAAGACAGTAATAATTGCTCTTTAATCTTGCCAACCGCCCTCACAGGTAGTACAAGCCCTATTATTATTGGTGCGCCAAGTGGTGTAAGTCCTTCTTGTGCAGGTCTTTTGAATGGTCAGGTAAGCATTACAAGTGTTACTGGTGGTGTTTTGCCTTATCAGTATAGTTTGGATAATGTTACTTTCCAAAGCTCACCTATTTTTACAGGACTTGCAGATGGTTTTTATACTATTTATGTGAAAGATGCTAGTAATTGTGTTCAAAATACAACTTATACGTTACTTCCTACAAATACTATTACATTTGATTTTGTGCAGGTAGGTTTAGCTAATTGTAGTAATCCTACGGCTAGAGTTGAGGTTAGAAATGTAGTGGGTGGGCTTGCGCCTTATCAATATAGTATGGACGGTGTGAATTATACAAGTAGTAATGTTTTTGAAAATGTGGCAGCAGGTACTTATACGTGTTATGTAAAAGATAGTAGAGTGGGTAATTGTGTTACTCAAAGAAGTGCCATAGTTGATGGCACAAAGGCTTTTAATTACATTTTAACACAGCAAAACCTTGACTGTAAGCAAGGATTAGGCAATATCAAAATTACGGCTATTGTGGGTGGGACTTTGCCTTATGTTTTGACTTTGAAAAAAGACAATCAAATCATCAAGACAGAAACTATTTTTGTTGATAATTATACTTTTACCGACCTTTTGGAAGGAAATTATACCTTGAATGTAACAAACGCAAGCACTTGTAGTATAGCAGATAAAACCATTATTCTTAAAAAATCTATTCCGCTTGCGGCAACCATAAGCACTACAAAATCTTTACTTACAGAGCCTACAGGCAGTATTTTGATAGAAGAAATCACAGGCGGAACTTCTCCGTATAGTGTGAGTATTGATAGTGCCAAAACTTTCAAAATACTTAATGATAATTTCTTGACTGTGAACAATTTAGCAGTAGGTGAATATGTTGTAGTTGTGCGTGATGTAGTTGGGTGTGAATTCCGTGTGAAAGTGATTATAGAAGAAAGTTTATTTGCTATTCCTAATGTGTTTACACCTAATAATGATGGTAAAAATGAAACTTTTTTTGTAGAAAACCTGCCAAAAGAGGGTGCATATTTGCGTGTATCCAACCGTTGGGGCAAAACAGTTTTTGAAACAAGCAACTATCAAAACGACTGGAAAGCAGAAGGTTTGAGTGAAGGCGTATATTTTTATATTCTTCAAATCCCTAATAAAGAAGCTGTTACAGGAAATGTACAGATTTGGAGATAAAATCTTTTTGTGTTGTCAGAAGTTCCCTTCTGACAACAAACCACACTCAAATAATGTATATAAGCGCAAAACCATCCAAATAAGGTGGTTTTGTGTGTTTTTGCTTTTGTTGGTGTATTTTAGTGGAGCGTACACCAACAACGCACTAAAATTTGTTGGAGGACTAAAGATATTAATTAAAAATGTAATTGAATATTGGAAAATATGTATATTAGCGTCTGCAAAATTTATATAGAATATATTTTGTTAAAAATCATTAAAATCTCGTTTAAATAATAATTCAAATGATAAACATCAAAAACATT
>JAYVHJ010000124.1:0-1740 GCA_043771315.1 Raineyaceae bacterium | reverse complement strand
AAAACTTTCTAATAAATATTCCATTCTCTAACAGTATTTGGTGAACATAATAATAGAGAAAAAATCAATATTTTAAATATTTTTAATGCGGTTGCCCTGTAGGTGCAACGCAAACTATTGCTGCTTGTACTGGTAGTGGGACTAGTGATGTTTGGTATAGTTTCGTGGCAACTGCTACAAGCGCAATAGTAAGAAGAACGGCAGACTTTGATTCTGTCTTGGAAGTAATGACGGGTTGCGGAACTGGTAGCCTTCTTTGTGCTGACTCAGAAGCAGATCAAACTATTATAGGGCTTACTATTGGTAATACTTATTTTTATAGAATTTATTATTACTTCACAGGAACACTCACTACACCCACTTTTACTACTTGCGTAATGCAACCTCCACTGCCTATCACCAATGATGAATGCACTAGTGCTATCAACGTAATTGTGCCTGCGCTTGGCGGTGGTTGTAATAGTCTTGGTGCATCTATTATTGGTGCTACGGCATCACCAAACGCTAATACTTGTGACGGTACGGCTAATGATGATGTTTGGTTTAGTTTTACGGCAACGAGCAATGCGGTTAGTTTGGCACTTAACAATGCTACAGGCTCTACTACTGATTTATACCATTCTGTTTATGCTGGTGCTTGCGGTGCTATTGGTACGCCACTTGTTTGTAGCGACCCCAACACAAGTTATGTTACAGGGCTTACTATTGGTAATGTTTATTTTGTAAGAGTGTATTCTTGGACGGCTACCACAGGGCAAAATACAACTTTTGACTTGTGTATTGCGGCGGCTGGTGCTTGTGGTAACGCTACTAACAATGATTTTTGCTCTAATCCTGCTATCTTGACTATTGGTACTGGTAATTTTGATAGTAGCACAACCAATCTTTATAGTTCTGATGCACCTGCTAATACTTCTACGGCTTTTTGTGGTTCTATTGAAAATAATTCTTGGTATCAGTTTACGGCTACTCAAACAACGCACGACTTTAATTTTACTATTGTGAGTGGTTGTACAAGTGCCAGTGGTATTCAAGCGCAGGTATTTACAATTACTAGAGATGTTAATGGTTGCTGCACTAATCTTACTTCTATGTCTAACTGTTGGAATCCTGCTATACCAACTACGGGTGCAGTCAATGCAGTAGGACTGACAATAGGTGCGCAATATGTCATTATGATTGACGGCTACGCTGGAGATAATTGCAATTTTAGGGTAGCAGGCTGGACAGCAGTAGGAGTATTGCCTGTGGATTTGCTTTCTTTTAATGCTACGGCACTCGCAAATGGCAACAAACTTACGTGGGAAACCATTGCAGAACGTAATAACAAGCAATTTGAAATACAAAAATCTTCTGATATTACTAATTGGGAAACTATTGGCACAGTGTTGGGAGCAGGAAACTCTGATGTTATCAAAACATATAGTTTTATGGACGACAATGTCAAAGGCATTATCAATTATTATAGACTGAAACAAATTGATAAAACAGGCGAGTTCAAATATTCTCAAATTGTTTCTATCAGAAATATGATTGAAAGTATTTTTATTACTGATGTTACGCAAGATTTACAAATATAGCAAAAAAAGCTTAAATTTGTATTATGGAAAATTTACTAGATATTTATACTGACTACTTAATTAGTAAGTGCTAGGACTTAATTATTTATGTAATTATTTAAAAATAATAGTTATCTTTGCGTTATGCAAACACGACATATAAAATTAACAGAAGCAGAAC
>JAYVHJ010000123.1:0-10480 GCA_043771315.1 Raineyaceae bacterium | reverse complement strand
GTGGTGAAAGTGTGCCTTCCGACCCAATTTGTGCAGGTCTTGATATTGATACACCTCTTTTTACGAAAGTTGATATTATAGAAACATCTACTACAACAGGTAAAATAAATGTTGCTTTTGTGCAGCCTTGGCAATTTGGAACGCCTAACAATCCACCGACTGCACCTTATGGTTACAAATTATTTAGGGCTGAAGGACTTACAGGAGGCACTTTTACCGAAGTCCAAACTTATCTTAATATCAGTCCTTCTGATTTGACAGTGCTTACTTATACAGACAATAATCTCAATACAGCAAATAATGCGTATAGATACCGTCTAGCCTTTTTTTCTAATGCAACAGATGAAACAAGTAAGTTTTTTAGAGATTCTTCTGATGTGGCAAGCACCGTAAAACTCTCTAATAATCCGCCTTCTGGTTGTATTAAAGTAGATTGGACTTACAATGTTGGGTGGAGTAATCAGCTTACCAAACATGACGTTTTTCGTAGTAATGATGGTGTTACTTTTAATGTGATAGGAACTCCCACAGACGTGATTTTATCAGGAACAAACAACGGAAATTATACTGATACAGGACTTACACAAGCACAAAACTATACTTACCGCATTTTAACACGTGGTGGCTATCAAAATCCTGATTTTACAGCTCGTTATCCAGTTTTAGAGCCTTTCTTGAATAATTCTCAAACCATAACTGCCACGCCAAAAGACATAACGCCACCTTGTCCGCCTACGTTGAGTATTCCTACGCCTGATTGTACGCTTTTTTCGGTGAAATGTGGCACAAGTAGCCCTATTGCACCACCTTTTAGCAATTTTCTTACTTGGAAAAATCCAGAAGGCGACAACGGTAGCCAAAATGGACGTTGTGGGGATAATAGTGCAGGTTGTGAGTTTGAGGCAGATAATATAAAAGAATATAGAATTTATTATAAAGCTAACCAATCTCTTGATTATCAGATTCTTACAACTATTTCAAATAAACTAATACTTACTTATTCTCATAATAATTTACTTTCTTTTGTGGGTTGTTATGCCGTTACGTCTGTGGATAACGCAGGCAATGAAAGTGCCAAAAGTAACGAGGTTTGTATAGATAATTGCGAGAATTTTGTTTTGCCAAATGTTTTTACACCAAGTGCTGTTGATGGCAAAAATGACGTTTTTGCACCTTGTGAGCCTGCTTTATTTATTGAAAGTACAGATTTTGAAGTGTATAATATTTGGGGAAGAAAAATCTATAACAATAATCAAGACCCAAAAATAAATTGGAATGGCAAAACAAATCAGGGGAGTTTGGTAGCAACAGGTATATATTATTATGTAGCAAAAGTAAAGTTTTTTAGTGCATTCGGTACAAATGAAAAAACATACAAAGGCTGGATAAATGTGTTGAAATAAAACTTGTTTTCTAAATAATAGTAGTGTTTTGACTAATTTTGACTAATTTTTTATTACATTTGCCTTGAAATAAAACTGTGAGTTGCTTATATTTTACAAACTCACAATTCTCAACTTACAACTCACAACTTAAAATATGCAATATTCTTCTGACGTAGAAGCAGTAAAAGGGCTTACAGATGCCTACAAAAGACTAAAAGATGAAATTGGGAAGATTATTTTTGGACAAGAAGATGTAGTAAATCTCCTTCTTACAGCTATTTTCTCCCAAGGGCATTGTTTGCTTGTGGGCGTGCCAGGACTTGCAAAAACCTTACTTATTCAAACCATTGCTGATGCGCTGGATTTGCCGTTTAACCGTATTCAGTTTACGCCTGATTTGATGCCTTCTGATATTTTAGGCTCTGAAACCCTTGATAATGACCGTAATTTTAAGTTTGTCAAAGGGGCTATTTTTGCTAATATTATTTTAGCAGATGAGATAAATAGAACGCCTCCAAAAACGCAAGCTGCACTCTTGGAAGCTATGCAAGAATATGCCGTAACCATTGCAGGAAAAAAATATCCGTTAGAGAAGCCATTTTTTGTACTTGCTACACAAAATCCTATTGAACAAGAAGGTACTTATCCGTTGCCAGAGGCGCAATTAGACCGTTTTATGTTCAATATTATGCTAGATTATCCTAGTTATGAGTCTGAAATAGCGGTAGTAAAAAACACTACTTCTGCCAAAAAAGCGCAAGTAAATAAAGTGCTTACAGGTGAAGAATTATTGTATTTTCAAGATTTGATAAGGCGTGTTGTCGTGGCAGATAATGTGGTAGAATATGCCGTAAAACTTGTGCATAAAACACGTCCAAATACGAGTATGGCATCAAATGAGGCTAATCAGTTTTTGGAATGGGGTGCAGGTCCTCGTGCTTCACAATATTTAATTTTGGGGGCAAAATGTAATGCTTTGCTAAATGGCAAGTATTCCCCTGATATTGAAGATGTTAAAGCAGTTGCTTTGCCTATATTACGCCACCGTATTGTGCGTAACTTTAAAGCAGAAGCAGAAGGAATAAGCGTTGAGAATATTATTAAAAAACTTTTATAAGGAAAATAAAGCTAAATACCATTTATTTAGGTCAAGTTTTCCAATATTTAAAAATAATTCTAACTAATAGTTCCCTAAAAAATAGATAATCTACTGTTATTTCTCCTAATAACTGAAAAATAATTTCAAATAATTTGACAATATAATTTATTGTATATCAATGAATTATATTGTCAATACGTTTTTTTTTCAAAAAAAAGTGTGTTAAGAAATTGTAAAGTAAAATATTTTAGCTACTTTCACGCTACAATACGTAATCCAAAACTTCTCAGAAAACTAAATTTGCTTTGTCGCAAATTTTGACTATCTGAAGTGCGTTGCGTTATATTAAATTCACTAATAATTCAATTCAAACTCTAATTTTCATTTTTTATGAACAAAATTCACAAATTAGGACGAACACGAAGCAACCCGTTTGGTATGCCTCTGCTCGCAATTTTAATCTTTTTAGGGACTTGTCAAAGTATGTGGGCGCAAGTAGCAACAGGTTACACTTTTGCTTCTACTCCTGGTACTTATGTACCTATTACAGGGACTATTTTAGCTCCAACTACTGGTACTTTTGATGATGAGGTAATAAATGCTGCAAGTACTCCAGCATTACCTGGAATAGGATTTACTTTTAACTATAATGGTATCCCTTATACAACCTGTTCGTTAAGTGTAAATGGATGGATATTCTTTGGTGCTACTCCTCTTGGAGGGCTACCAATATCAAGTACAACTGCTGGTCCTGGTGGCATTTCTGCTTTTGGTAAAGACTTAGTTCAAAGAACTGTTTCACCATTAAGTGAGCTTCGTGTTGATTTAGTTGGAACAGCACCAAATAGAGAATATGTTATTCAATTCTCTAATTGGGGACTTTACACTGGTGCTTCTCTGAATTTAGATGTTTATAACTTTCAGATTAGACTACAAGAAAACGGAAGTAAGATTGTTTTTAGCTATGGTAATATGACTGTAACGTCAGCTACTGCGGCTGATGCTCCAGTACAAGTAGGTTTGCGTGGTTTTAGCAATGCAGATTTCAATAACCGTGCTGTTGCTGCAGGTGGGAGTTGGGCTGCTAGTACTGCGGGAACTACTAATGCTGCTAATGCAACATTAACATCTACGATAGTTCCACCTAGTGGACTTACTTATACTTGGACTCCCGTTCCTTGTACTGGTGTTCCTGCAACATCTACAACATTAACTAATTTGGCTCTTGTGTCTTCACAACCACTTGCTGTTTCTGGTAGAGCTTTTACTCTTAGTGTGAGTGCTAGCAATATTGGTAATACTTTCCAATGGCAATCATCTCCTACTCTTACAGGAACATATACTAATGTTCCATCAAATGGAAATGGACCAACTTATACTACTACACAAACTGTTGCTACGGCTTACCGTTGTATTATTTCTTGTGGTGTAGCTACTCCAGTGCCAACACCTACTACTTCTGCACCAGTTTTAGTTGGGATAGATCAGGTTGTTAACAGTTACTGTTTACCAGTTGTGGTGGCTAATGTAGCTTGTATCACTAATGTTACTCTTGGTAACATCAACAATACAACCACTTGTGCCTCTAATGTAAATCACGTGGCTACAAATACGGGAGTAACTAATTTCCCTAGCAATATTACAACTAGCTTAGCACTAGGTGCTTCTGTTCCTATAATAGTATCTACTTCTTCTTCTGCTTCAGTAGGTGTTTGGGTAGATTTTAATGCAAATGGTCTTTACGAAACTACAGAGTTTTTTCAACCTTATACTACGGGTACTACAGGAACAGTAAATATAGTTGTACCTGCAGCAGTAGGAGCTAATTGTGTATTGGGACTTACTAAAATGCGTGTACGCAGTAGATTTGGAGCAACGGTTATTACTAATGCTAATGCTTGTTCAAACTTCGCAACGGCTGGTACTAGTGGTGAGGTAGAAGATTATTGGATTAATATTAATCCTGCTGGTTGTACTTCTGTGGTAGTTTCTGCTACTACGAGTCCGCTAAACCTTACAAAAGGTGTTGCTATGGCATCTATTACACCAAGTGCTACTGGTGGTGCTGGTGGTGCTACTTATACATATGCGCTTACTGCGGGTACATTGCCAGTAGGTGTTACATTTGTGGGTGGTGTTATTTCTGGTACACCAACTACATTAGAAAGCGGTACATTTACTATTACTGCAACTTCTACACCAGGTAGTTGCACTGGTTCACTAGTTTATAGATTTAATGTTAATAATACATGTACTGCTGTTACATTGAGTGCAACACCAGCCGCTGTAGCTGGGAAGTACGACTTTATAATCAGTAAGCCAGTCAGTATTGAGTTTGCTTCTACTGGTGGTTTAGCTACTACATCAGGTTATGCATACTCTATCACAGCAGGTGCTTTGCCATCAGGTCTTTTGCTAAATACCAGCACAGGTATTATTGCAGGAACACCTAATACAGTAGGTACAGGTACTTTTTCTGTTACATCAAGGTCTATTGCAGAAAACTGCAGTGTTACAGTCGTTTACACTTATGCTACTGTTTGCCCAACTGTGGCATTATCACCAGTAGCAGGTGCATTGGTTTACAAATGGAATAATGATGCTCCTAGTATTTCAGCAAGTGGTGGTGCAAACTATACTTTCTCTGTTTCTGCTGGCGCATTACCAACAGGACTTACACTTACATCAACAGGTGCATTTACAGGTCAACCAACAGTATTGGGACAAACTGGTACATTCACTGTTAGTGTAAATACAACAACAGCAGCATTGCCAACAGCATGTACAGCCGTAACAGCAGTTTATACTTTCACTGTTGCTTGTTCTAGTATAGATGTAGCACCTGTAATACCTAATATAATATTTACTAAAGGCTTACCTATTCAGGATATTATATTGTCTGCTAGTGAAATAGGTTCTACACCTCTTTATAACTTCGCAGTAACAGGTCTTCCAGCAGGTGTAACATTTGTAACTATACCAGCAACAACAACACCAGTAGCACCAGCAATTTATAAAATAGCAGGTACACCAACAACAGCAGGTACAGGATTATTTGTAATTACGGCTACTAACCCTAATGCAGTAGCACTAACTTGTACTGGTACTAGTACTACGGCATTTACTGTAATAGATAATCCTACTACAAGCTTAGATGCACTTTCTAGCCTAGTAAAAGTTTCTCCAAATCCAAGTAAAGGAGAATTTAATGTTGATTTTAGTGGTATTGCTTTGGGTAAAGCAACTGTACGTGTATATGATGCACAAGGTAAGCAAGTATATACTTCTAACGTGAGCAACAACCAAATGACAATTTCTTTGGAAAATCTTTCTAGTGGAATTTACCTAATGGAAGTTGATAGCGCAAAAGGTCGTATCTTAAAACGTCTTGCTAAACAATAAAAAACAAAATATTTATATTCTTTCAATTAAGTTATAGATATTATTAAATACAAAAAGGTTTCTCATATATGAGAAACCTTTTTTTGTGCTTAATAATCTTAAATAAATATAAAATTATACTATCTTTGCAGCATCATTATACTAAAAAAATAGTTAGCATTTTAAAATGGATTTAAGAAAAATTATAGAAGAAAGTATTGCAGAAACATTAGAAACCGCTTTTTTTGTGGTTGATTTGCAGATAAAAACACTCAAGGAAACTACCAAAATAACAGTTTTGCTTGATGGTGATGCAGGCGTAGGTATAGATACATGTGTGAGCGTGAGCAGACACGTATCAGCACGCCTTGATGAGATAGACGAAATAGCAGAAAAATATAGTATAGATGTATCTTCACCTGGCGTTGATTTTCCTTTGCGTTTTGTGCGTCAATATCCGCAACACATAGGTAGAACACTCAAAATTAGCCTAAAAGATGCTACTAACATAGAAGGGAAATTACTTGATTTTGAACAAGAAACACAAACGCTTTCTATTCAAAATATCGTAAAAAAGAAAGTACAACCACCAATAATAATTCCTTTTGATGGTATCAAAGAGGCTTTTGTAGTGATTTCATTCAAATAATCTAAATAATTCTCTAACTTTTTGGAAATTTAACACTTTCCAAAAGTTGATTAGTTTTAGCCCAAAAAAGTGCATTTTTGCTTGTTCTGATGATATTATAACTTAAAGTTAATATCATCAGAACAAGTAATATTCGTTTGCAAACAAGGTTTATTTTCTCCCAAAAAAAATCTAAACTTGCGCCCAAACCCACAAAAAATAAGATTTGAATAACACTAATATAACGGTCTGTTTCAGAAGGAATATTCAAAGCAAGAAAACAAATACCAGAAATATAGCCAAAAACTAATATTAAAATACTGAAAATTAGTTTATTATGTGTTTTGATATCTACAATAATCATTGTACCAACCATTCCAAAAATTAGAGAAAATGCTACCATTATTTTAGTGGAATTAGGTAAAAAATTTAGCACAAAATTAGGCAAAAACCATTCTGACATTACCACAAAACATGAGGAAATATTAGCAAAAAATCTCCAGTAATAAGATTTTGAGCAAGTTGTGGTGTATCTTGGTAACGCTCTTTTAGGAAAAACCACAAAAGAATACCAGAAATAGAACTGAACAAATAAATAAATACTTTTATTATGCTACGGTTTATTTGCAATAATATAAAAAGTATTATTTGGTCTTTTTCAATTCTTTTTATTTCCTTGAATAATATTATTATCAAAAATAATCCTACAAGAAGATGCCTGCTAGACGTTGGAAACACAATAAAATACTCAAGAAAAATAATGTTTTGTTACTGATTTTTTCTTGATTTAAGAGCATAAAACTAAACAACAATATCACGACAAAAAACGACTCGGACCACAAAAAAACTGTATTTTGCAAATTTCCTACAGAAAAAACAACCATAAACAACACAAAATAACATAAAATAGGTGTTTTGATACATTTTTTTGTAATGAAAAAAGTTTGTGTAATAATACCTAACAAGCATATCAAATGAAATATTTTAGCAAAATCCAAAATATTATCTTCTCCAAAAATCTTTCCAAAAGACAATAAAAATGGATATAATGGCATCCAAACGGCATTTATTAAGTTTTGAAAGGTATTATTCTGTGCAAGTTTTAGGTAAGCATGTGAGTCGTAGGTAAGTAATAAACCTTGTTTTGTAGCTACCAAAAAAAGTAATAAAGACAACAGAAAAGCCGTTGTCAGTATGTAAAGCTCATTTTTTTTCATTTTTTATACTTTTTTTAGTTTTTTGGCAAATTTTTTGCCCTAATTAAGCAAAAAATAAAGATATTTGTAAAATATTTGTAAAAATATTTGGTTGTTTGTGAAGATAAGAACAATGGCAATAGATATTTTTGTATTTAATTTACAATTCACAATTAAATTCATAATTAAAAATTGAAATACTACTTTTTATATTTTTTTATCTTATTGAATATCAGTAAGATAACAGCACAAGATAATGTTTTCTCGCAACCCAATGGCGCACCAATGTACCTAAATCCTGCACTTACAGGAAGTACAGAGCAAGGGCGTGCTATGCTTTTGTCAAGATTTCAATATCCAAAAGTTGGAGGAACACTCATAAACAATGCTTTTTCCTTTGATTATAATGCAAATGATGCAAATAGTGGCTTTGGTTTGCTCGTTACAAACTCGCAGGCAGGGCAGGCGGGCATACGAGCAAGTAGCGTAACGCTCAATTATGCGTATCACGTGGCACTTTCAGATGAATGGCAAATGAAATTGGGCATTTCAGCAGGTTATAATAATCAGTCAATAGGTTTTTTTGATTATATTTTTGGTGACCAACTTAATAGTTCTGGTACTATCTCGCCCACTGCGGAAGCATTAAACAAAACTAAAATGACGTATTTAGACCTTGCTAGTGGTGTTTTTTTGCATAATAAAAATATTTGGGTAGGTTTTGCAGCGCACCACCTCAACGAGCCAAACCGTTCTCTTTTTGACAAAAATTATCAGTTGCCACGCCGTTTTAGCCTGCAATTAGGCACAAGAATGGAAATAGACGAATATAATACCATCACGCCACAAGCAAATGTACGTGACCAAAAAGGGCTTTATCAAGCAGATTTAGGCGTTTTGTGGTCAAGTGGAGTTTTAGAAGCGGGTTTATGGTATAAAAATATGTCTATCAGCAAAACGGCAAATAGTAGCCTTGTCGCTGTGGTATCTTTTGGAGTGCAAAAAATGCATTTTACGTATAGTTATGATTATGTTTTTGGCAAATTGCAGGGTTTGGGGGGCGCACACGAGGTTGGGATTTCGTTTAGTTTTGGAGAATGGCGTGGGTATAGAAAAAATTATGTGCATTGCCCTATTTTTATGGAAAATATTGATTTATAGTAGTTTTTATTTGTAGATACGTACCGCAGTACGTATCCACGTAGAACAATGTATTGAAACAATGTTCAATAATGCGTTATTTGTCGTGGATACGCACTGCGGTGCATATCTACAAAACTGATAAATTTAAAAACATTGGAAAACAATCAAAAAATAGCTATTTCTGTGGTTATTCCTGCTAAAAATGAAGCAGAATCTTTGCCAGAACTCTGTCGTTGGATTGCGGAAGTAATGAAAAATAACCATTTTTCTTATGAGATAATTGTAATAGATGACGGAAGTACAGATAATTCTTGGCAAGTTTTAGAAGAAATTTCACAAGAAAATCCTGCCGTAAAAGGCATACGTTTTAGTAGAAATTATGGAAAATCTGCGGCTTTACATACTGGTTTTCAAGAAGTTAGTGGGGAAGTTATTATCACTATGGATGCTGATTTGCAAGATGACCCAGAGGAAATCCCAGAACTTTACAAAATGATAAAAACTGATGGTTATGATTTAGTATCTGGTTGGAAACAAAACCGCCAAGACCCACTTAGCAAAACCATTCCTACAAAACTTTTTAATGGCGTTACGAGCCTGTTTTCGGGCATAAAACTACACGACTTTAATTGTGGTTTGAAGGCATATAATGTGCAGGTAGTCAAAAATATTGAAATTTATGGAGAAATGCACCGTTATATCCCTGTTTTGTCAAAATGGGCAGGTTTTGGGCGCATCACAGAAAAGAAAGTAAAACATCACCCACGCAAATATGGCGTTACTAAGTTTGGTTTAGAACGCTTTTTGTATGGTTTTCTGGATTTGGTTTCTATAATGTTTGTTTCTAAATTCAAAAAACGACCAATGCACTTTTTTGGAAGTTTGGGTGCATTGTCATTTTTGACAGGTATGAGCATTACGGTTTATCTTATTATCCAAAAAATCCAACAAATTGCCTACAAAACACCTCATAATGAAATACGGCAAATAGCTACACAACCTATTTTTTATTTGGCTTTGGTGGCTCTCGTCATTGGAGTACAGTTATTTTTGGCAGGTTTTTTAGGAGAAATGATTACTATGAATTCTACCAAAACAAATGATTATGTCATTAGAGAAAAATTGAAATTGTAAATAAAAAATAGCTTTTCGTATAGAAAAGCTATTTTTCATTTTATATAGAATTTATATCATATTTTAAAAATAGTCAATATTTGTATTAGAATAATACTATTTTAAATAATAATAATGATATTTTATAAAGTATTTTTGGTTTTTATGAAAAATAAACGCTCAAATGCTTGTTTGTATTTTTGTATTTTTGTATTTCTGTATTTTTGTATTCATAAAGTAAAAAGCTTTATAAAGTTTCACCTTTTAAAAAAATACCTATGATGCAAAAAGTAAATTTAAAAAGAATCTCCGCATTTGCTAGGCACTTGCCAAAATTCTTAGTTGTGTGCGTAATGTGTGGCATTATCTTTATTGGAGGTAGTGGAACTACTAAAAGTGGTACAAGTGGACCTGACTGTAGTACACGTAAATTCGTTAATAAGTGCTAGGACTTAATTATTTATGTAATTATTTAAAAATAATAGTTATCTTTGCGTTATGCAAACACGACATATAAAATTAACAGAAGCAGAAC
>JAYVHJ010000122.1:0-3680 GCA_043771315.1 Raineyaceae bacterium | reverse complement strand
AGGTGGCGGATTTGTACTTGCATCAATAGAAAACTCATCTGCACCAATATCTGTAGTGCCTGTAAATGCCGTTGTAGAGCGGTTTTCTGCGTCAAAATCAATAGAAAAACTACTTAAATTATTCAAACTACTAATAATACCAGAGCCTTTTCCGCTCACGTACCACGCACTTACATTGGTAGCATTTATATGTAAGTTTCCAGTCAAAATATCAACAAATAAATCAGTAGGATTTGGGCAATTTAGCAAAGTTTCTGACCAAGAATAATTATCAAAAAGTGGATTTACAATACGCCAAGTAGGTAAATCAGCATAATCTGTGCCTGCAAACTGTGCAATATTAGCACCAAAACCTGTAACAGAATTTTTAGCAAAAATAGTATTATAATCACTTTCAATAGTTCCTCCAAAACTAAAAATATTATTAAAAACGTAAATGCCATAATGCCTGCCACCATTTGCCACAATAGGGGTAGAAGTGCTTTCACGAGCATTGTAAAGCAAATTATTATAGATTTTTGTGGAAGGGGACTTTGGTTGCGTAAAAATACAAGCAGAATTAACTTCTTGTCCTAGTGGCTGGTGCGTACCTGCAAGAAAAATAGAATTATAAAAAATATTCTGTTGTGCGTTAGAACTATCATAAATACCATACATAAAATGTTCTCTACTAACGACTTCATTACCCAAAGTAATCATATTATTGCTGATGTCCCAAGTAGAAGCATTTTCATCTAAGGCAATAGCAAAATCTCTGCTAGCTGAAAAAGACGCAGAATTGATATTAAAAATACGGTTTTTTCTACAAATAGAATTGCTTGCGCCAAAACTCCCGCCAGAAAGTAAGATGCCAATAACGGCAAGTGGTTCTCCTATTTTTCTGTTTTCAATGTAAGAAATCTCGTTATTTTCAATTAAATGCGGATTTAGGTTATTAGTAGCGAAAATAATAGCTGCTTGCGTTACGTAGTAGGTCGTATGAGGAAAATTAAAACTATCCATTGTCCATGCTCCACCGTCATTATAAGAGGTAATACGAGTAATTGTATTGTTGGTAATGGTCGTTTTACCACCAAGAGCATACATTACTGAGCTTGTTGCACCCACGAAAGTCCCATTACTGCGTGTGCCAAAAGAAGTCCAATTACCAAAAAAATTATTATCAATAATCTTATCAGATGCACCACTAAGGTACATTCCATCAATAAAAGAGGCATCAGCTGTACTCAAATCATCATTAGCACATTGAATACTATTTGTAGTAGTTTTACTTCCTATGATATTATTTTGAATAGTTTTTATGCCACTGCCATCAAAATCCAGCACCGCAATCACAGAACCATTATTTATATTATTTGTGAGGGAAGTAATACCCCCAATTTTGTTATTTTCTACCAAGGTGATGCCATTAGAATAAGCATAGAGGGCTTTTGTCATTCCACGCAAGCCAGATGTTCGTGTAATAATATGATTATTTCCTGTTGTATTTCCTATGATATTTTTGGTGATATTTACATTAAAGTTATTTAAAAACAAATTCCCAGAAAACCCTACCAAAATACCACAAAAAAGCCCAATAGCATCACCACCAGCACCATTAGAACTTGTAGAAGATGTTTCAAACTCAATATTTTTAATAGTATTGCTAGTAATATTGGAAAAAACACCAGAAGTATTACTTATTCTTTCTAAATGAATAGCAAAAAAACGGGTGTTAATATTAAGTCCTCTTGTGGTATAAAAGCCTGTTTGTGCGTTGTTGGCGTACCCTATTGTATTTTTAGTAATATTTATTTGCTCTCCTGCACTTACACGTATGCCTTTGTGGTCATTTGCGACAAGGAAATTAAGGTCAGCAGTTTGAAAAAGCAAATTTTGATGAATAGTAAAAATACCAATATTATTGGCTAAAAAAATCCCATTTGTCGTAAATTGCGCATTAAAAAAATCAGAAATTTCACAATTTTGGATAATATTATTCGTATTTCTCCCAGCTCCAAAACCACCTACAAAAATGCCATTACGAGGATTTGCTACACTATTTTTAGTAATATTGCAATTATTGATATTGATATTTTCGTTATTTTCTGCAGAATTTGTAAAGATAGAAATCACGCCTAAATCATTGGTTTGCGCACCTTTAAAGGTTATATTTTGAAAAATAGCATTTTGCACACCTCCAATAAGTTGCAAAGCGTAGGTATTGGTATTGGTGGTTGTATTTTCTATGGTAAGTCCTTTGAGATTACTGGTATTATTTCCTTCAAAAACTACGTTATCAGCTCCATTAAGCACTATTACAGGTACGTTTCCATTTCCAGAAATAGTAAAATTACCATTCCCAAAAACGCCTAAACTAATATTTGTATAGCTAGAAAGTCCACCACTTGCATTTAAAATAGCACTTGTTGTATTTTCGTTGGTATCAGCAGTAATAGTAATAGAAATATTGCCTTGATGCGTGCCATTATTGATGGCAGAAAAAGCATCAGTAAGAGTAAGATAAGTTGCATTTGGGGTTGCCAATGAGGCATTTATGTCCACTTGCGCCTGCAAACCCACATAAGGTACACAGATACATAAGAAAGTAACAATTAACCACAAGCAACTATTTTTTCTCATTAAAATGTTATTTTATATATTTTTGTCAATATACGAACTTTCTTCAAAAAACACAAAAAAATAAAACCATAACAGTTTTTGTTATGGTTTTATTACTCTCAAACTACGTAATTGATAATTCGTAATTGAATTTACTCTGTTTTTGGAGGCAAATTTTTAGGTTTGCGGTATCTTTTTCTTTTAGGTTTTTTGTTGATGTCGTTGCCAGTAACATTGTTTACAACATTATTAGTTAAGTTGTTGGTTACGTTTCCTACGAGTGTTGGGTCAGTAGGTTTTACAACCGTTTTTACGACAGGTTTTACTTCTTTTTTGAAGTCGTTTTTTGGTTTATTGGTATTATTATTGGTGGTTTTATTGTTGTTGTTTGTGGTAGTCTTATTATTAAAAGGTTTCTTTTTGGTCTGTTGTTTTTCTCTAAATTTCTGGTCTAAACGTGTCAAATCACTGTTTAATGGCACTTTTATTTTAGCAATTTCTGCGTGTTCTGATGCCGTAATGTGCGCAAGATTGCTCAAAGACTCTGGAAACGTCCCTTTTTTGTTGAGTTGTATCATTTCTTTGGTTTGCTCTACTGTGAGCGGAATCCAATTATTATCAAATTCATACCCAAACCACATTATTTTCTTGAAAATATCTGTTTTTCTCAAAAAAACATCTCCTTGCCTCGTTTTTAGGCGTGCTTCCACCTGCGGAATTTCTTTGAGAGCCTCCATATACGTTTCTAATTCGTAATTTAGGCAACATTTTAGCCTTCCACATTGCCCAGAAAGTTTTGCAGGGTTTAGGGAAAGATTTTGATACCTTCCCGCAGATGCACTCACGTTTTTGAAGTCTGAAAGCCACGTAGAACAGCACAATTCACGCCCACAAACGCCAATTCCGCCCAAACGCCCAGCTTCTTGTCTTAAGCTGATTTGTCGCATTTCTATACGTACCTTAAATTCTGATGCCAACATTTTTATCAACACACGAAAATCTATGCGGTTTTCAGCAGAATAATAAAAAGTAGCTTTGGTATTATCAAACTGATATTCTACATCAGAGAGTTTCATATC
>JAYVHJ010000121.1:0-7468 GCA_043771315.1 Raineyaceae bacterium | reverse complement strand
ATCAAATTGGGCTTTTTGAGGGAGATTTTTTTGTGAGTTGAGTGGGTCTAAAATCTGGCGTTTACAGCCATATAATATTCCCAACATCAGCAAAAATACAAGTATTTTGCTTTTTTGTCGTTTGAACATAAATGAATTTAGTTTGAAAATAAAGATTACAACAAATAAATTATTGACTAATTTTTAGTGTCTTTTTATTTGGTGGCGCAAAAGTAAGCCTATTTTTTACTAAAATTTGCCTTTGGAGCTATAACAAAATAGCTACCTAGCTATAAAATTTATTTGTTTTCTATTTAAAAATATTTTTGTAATTTTACCACTAAATAAACCCCTAAAAAGCCTGTATGAAGAAGTCAAAAATAGACATTGGAGGTAACCTAATCAAACTCCGTAACGAAAAAAATCTTACACCAAAAGATGTATATCTTAGTGCAGGCATCAAACAGTCCAATTATTGTGATATTGAAAGCATAGCGGAAGTTTTTGATGTACCTGTAAGCAAATTGATGGAAGAGGAACAAGAAAAGGGCATTTATAATACGGAAAATATGGGTACTTTAAATAATGGCATAGTCAATGGAGATACGACCAATAATTTTTTTGAGAAAAAGGAAAAAGAAGTAATAGAAACGCTTCAAAATACAGTTGCTGATGCCATTGCTGATGCAATATCCAAATTAACAAAACCCGTATAAACTACAAAAAAGCCTTTCAAAATTACTTTTGAAAGGCTTTTTGATTTAATTTTTGCTTTTGAGCCAATCAACAGTGGTTTTTATTCCCTCACGTAAAGGCGTAATTTTATAGCCTAGTTCTTTTTCCGCTTTTGCACTACTAGAATGCCAATTATAAAGGTATTTTCTAACAAATGCAGGCGTAATCAGAGGAGGACGACCAAAATTATCAGCTAAAAATTGTTGTATTTTTGCAAAAAATAACATTATTTTATATGGCATTTGGATAAGTTTAAGATGATGCCCACAAACTTCTCCAATCATATCAAAAAACTGCCTATAAGTAGCGTTTTCACCACCTAAAAGGTATTTTTCACCATTTTTGCCGTATTCCATAGCTAAAATATGCCCTTGTACCACATCACCCACAAAAACATAATTACCCATTTTTGTACCATCATCAGGTAATATTTTCCATTTCTTATGGTAATATTTTTCAATAAGTAGCGTTACAGCATTGCTTTGGCTCATTTGTCCTGCGCCATACACACGAGTAGGACAAACGGTTACTACTTCAATATCAGTATTATTTTTAATAAAATCTGCTACTTTTTCTTCTGCTTGTGCTTTTGTACGCTCATATTCTGTACTATGTGGAACTGTTTGTGGCGTTTTTTCAGTAACAATTTCTCCCACGCAAGGACCTAAAACGCCTGCAGTAGAGGTGAAAACCATTTTTTTTACTCCTATTTTTTTAGCAATATTTAAGATATTTTCTGTGCCGACTACATTCATTTGATAAAAAGCGTTATTATCTTTGTTCCAAACCTTTGCGTAAGCTGCCAAATGATATACTTGCTCACAGTTTTGCATAGCAATTTCTATCTTGTCAATATCCAATAAATCACCTTCAAAAACCTTAATATTAGGGTTTTGAAGCATTTTTTTTGCTTTTATCACATCTCTGCAAAGTGCGTGAATGGTATGTCCTTGTGTGGCGAGTGCGTTTGCAAGAAGTTCTCCTACATAACCGCTTGCACCTGTCATAAAAATTTGCATTTTTTTGTTTGTTTAAATCAATAACAAACATACAAAAATATCTTTTATATTTCCCTTAAATTTCTTATAAAAGCAATATTTTTCATTTTTTTTTCTTAAATTTCGCATCAAGAAAAACATCATACATCATATATCAAAGAAAATGTTACAAGTAATAAAAATAGTCAAAGAAAGCGACTTAGAAAAAGCGTTTTCTATTCGTAAAACGGTTTTTGTGGAAGAACAAAAAGTAAGTGAAACAGACGAATACGACAACCACGAAGGAGAAAGCCATCATTTTTTGGCAACTTCTGACGGCACGCCTTGTGCTACAGCTCGTTGGCGTTTTACAGAAAAAGGCGTAAAATTAGAGCGTTTTGCGGTTTTAAAGGACTTTCGTGGCAAGAAAATTGGAAATAAAATACTGAAAGAAGTATTAGAAGATATTGCACGTATGCCCGAAACAAGCACACATACACGCTATTTGCACGCTCAACTAGCAGCTGTGCCATTTTATGAGAAAGAAGGTTTTACAAAAGTGGGTGAAATGTTTGAAGAATGTAATATTCAACATTTTAAGATGGTTTTGTAACTTTTATTAGCTACTTAAAAACCTAGTTGTTACTTACTTTACCAATTATTTCAAATTGTTCTTCTTTCATAAGTATCATTTTTTGCTTTCCGCTATAATGATATTCTTGCAGTTTTGGTTGTCCGTTTTGGTTAGAAAAACTAGCAAAAAGTTGCTTTTCTGAATGATAAAGAGGATTTTCAGAAATAAGATTAGCATTCATTTTGGTAATAACATCATTTTTATCTGTAATTATTGTTAGTTTTCTAACGACTAGATTACTGTTTTTGGCAGTATAAATTTTGTATTTATTTTCTGCATTAGCAGAATCTAAGACGTTATAAAGTCCTTCAAATGCTTTTTTATTGATGTCAGCTTGCAAAAGTAAGTCTAATTCTTTGTGCCATTTGAGGGATTTGAGCGTTTGTTTTTCTGTATTTCCGTTGATAGAGGCGTTTTTTTCTACGGAAAGTGTTTGTTTTTGGAGGAATTTAATCTGATTTTCTACAAAACCATTCCAGTCATAATAAATAGCTACTTTTTTATCTTCTGAATGTAAAAATTTACAAGCATTTAGGGAAAATAAGCTGATAAAAATAATAAAAAGATTGGTAGTAATTATTCTGGTATTTGATTTCATTTTGATTTTTGGAGATTGTACGCAAATGTAACATTCAAAGGTGTTTATAAGTTCGTACTTCAAACTTGGTACTTCATATTTCCAGCTTCGTACTTCGTATTTTGTACTTCTAACTTTTTTACACCATAATGCCTTAAAATATACATTCCTGCAATATAAAAGGGCATCATAGGAATTTTGTAGCGTACAAGTGAGCCAAAATTATAGCTTGTAACGCCTACTTCAAAAGCAAAAAGAATGGCAAAAGTAAAGCAAAAAATAATAAAAGGGTGCGCAAACATTGTTTTTAGTATATTTCCTTTTGTGCGCCAAAGTGTTTGAATAGTAAGAAAGGAGAAAAAAAGTGCCTCTAATGCAGATAAAAGCATAACAGGGTTTCTTGCTTCCCACAAAAAAGGGCGAAATAATGACACAAAAACTGCAGCAGGGAATTTCACTATAACACTAGCAAAAGTGCCATCAAACTCTCCTAGTGAGTAAACAGAGCCTTCACGCCCAACCCATTCTGCTGTAATTTTGGCAGTTTTTGCTACTTCTTCCAAAGATGCTAAAACAGAATTAGAGATAACATAAGCAATAGGCAAAGTAAAAAGTATCAAAAGTGGTATCAAAAGTGCCTTAAATACTCCTTTTTTCATTTTATCTCTGTATTGCAAAATCATCCAAACGCCCATTGCAGGTATCAAACAAATCAAAATATACCCTTTTACAGCATTGATAGCCCAAATACTTGTAAGCAATATCAAAATATTAGTTTTTCTTTTATGATTTTTAATGATTCCAAAGTAAAAGCCATAAAATGCCCACCCCATTGCACCTAGTGTAAGGGTATCTTTGAGCAAACCAGAACCCCAAAAAAAGACTGAAGGTAAGAAAAAAACGGCTCTTCCAAACTCTTTGTAAAGTATTGGATACATATCTACTAAAGACCTATACAATGCCCAAACACCTGAAAAACAGACTAATGCAAAGCAAAGTGCGGTTACAGAATATGTATGAATGGTAAAAATATCAAAAATAGTAGCTACTTTTACAACAATAAATGTTTTTTTATCTCTGTACCATTCTAAATATTTCACATAGTTATAAGTATCTGGGTCGTATTCTCCATTTGAAAACAAGATTTTTATGCCCGCATAAGGGTCATCTAAGAATGCTTGCCAAACAACGCCACTATGATAAAAGTATTGAAAAGTATCTCCTGAGTTACTTCCACGACCGTAAATAAAATAATAAACCAAACCAACACCAATGCCTCCAGCTGCTTTAAGGCTAAAACCAATCATATAATAATGTTTGGTGAGCGGATTAGTCGCATTTTTCCTAAGTGCGTACACAAGCCCAAACATCAATGTAAGGTAGATAGGCGTAAGAAAAATATCTTGGAAAGTCATTATTTTGAGGTACGAAGTTTGAAGTTTGAAGTACGAAATTTGAGATACAAAGTACGAAATAAGAAAATATACGAAAATATTTAGTTGAAAATCTCATATTTCGTACCTCAAACCTCATACTTAACTAAGCTTCTATGATAGAAATTTTTTCTATTCTGTCGCCTTGACGAATAGTATCTAGCACCTCAATTCCTTCAGTAACTCTACCAAAACACGTATGTTTACGGTCTAAATGGCTAGTTTGGTCTCTGCTATGGCAAATAAAAAACTGTGAGCCACCTGTATTTAGCCCTCTGTGTGCCATTGAAAGTACACCTCTGTCGTGGTATTGGTTTTCGCCTGTAAGTTCACAAGGAATGCTATAGCCTGGTCCGCCTGCACCTGTACCGTCTGGACAACCTGCTTGTACTACAAAATTAGGCAAAACTCTATGAAAAAGAAGCCCATCATAAAAACCTCTTTTGGCAAGGTCTGTAAAATTTTTTACTGTAAGTGGCGCATCAGCACCAAAAAATTCTATGGTCATTGTGCCACGCTCTGTTTCCAAAATAGCTTTCAACATATAAAAATATTTAGTTATAATTAGTAAAAAGAATTTGTTAAAAAAAATTCTAATAAATTTCAGTATAAAACTTACACAAAAGTAACACAGAAAGTCAATAAAAATGCAAATAATATTATTTTTTTGTGAATTTTGTTTTTTTTTGATAGATTATTAAAATGCAAGTATTTGATTATCAACATTTTATTTTTCAATGTAAGATTTTAGACAAAGTGAGATTAGTTTTTTTTAAGAAAAATATACAACTTGTGGCTACAAAATGTAGTGCAAAACACATAAACTTATCTAACTTACTGTCAAATTAGAATAATTTACGAATATGACCAAAAAAACAATCATTGAAGGCTTGCTTTATAGTATAGCTTTCTTCCTCATTGTCATTCTTATTGGGGGAATTGGGTTAAAATACTTTGGAAAAGAACTTAACAAGGCATTTTTGTTAAATCTTGAACTCATCTTGGGTTTCAAATGGGTAATGATTATTACGCTGATGTCTGTCATTTTTATGATATTTAAAAGCTATCCTACTCGCTCCAAAGTGCTGGGACACACTTTTATTGTGGGCGGCATTTGCGCTCTGATGTTTGTAGTGACACATTTTTTGTTAAAATGGACAACTTCTGTTAATCTTTTTAATAAATTTCTTGACTTCTTGATGATAATGTCTTCTACAAGAAAAGACAAATTTAATTTTACTAATACAACCACTTTGCTAGGGATTATTTTTGTTATTTATCCGCTTTTGTATGCGGTTACAAAAACAACGCTAGATAAACTTATTTGGCAGAACAGAGGTTTTATTGAAGAGGAAGAAGAAATAGTCACTAATCTCAATTAGATACGAAATTTTAAGTACTAATTTATATCCAAACCATTTTTAAACCTTGTTGATTTGACAATTAACAAGGTTTTTTCATAAATAAAATTTCCTAAAGATGGAAACTCATTTTAGGTTTCCACAATAAAAAATGAAAACAAACAATTATTCTGATAAGTATCACTCTGATAAGTATCATTCTGATACAATTATTGCTCTTGCCACGCCACAAGGAACTGGCGCAATTGCCGTTATAAGGCTTTCTGGAGAAGATTGTATCACCATTACTAACCGCTTTTTCAAAGGAAAAAATCTTACCAAAGAAAGTACGCATACGCTACATTTTGGCACTATTCGTAATGAAAAAAACGAAATAATTGATGAGGTTTTGGTGAGTATTTTTATTGCTCCTAGCTCGTTTACAGGGGAAAATTGCATAGAAATCTCTTCTCACGGCTCACCTTATATTGTGCAAAAAATTTTACAACTCTTTATGGATAATGGTGTTAGGCACGCACGAGCAGGTGAATTTACCTTGAGGGCTTTCCTCAATGGGCGTATTGATTTGAGCCAAGCAGAAGCTGTAGCTGATTTGATAGCCTCTGATTCTGAGGCAAGCCTACAAACTGCCCTAAAACAAATGAGAGGCGGTTTTTCTAATGAAATAAAATTTTTGAGAACTGAACTAATCAATTTCGCATCACTTATAGAATTAGAACTAGATTTTGCGGAAGAAGATGTAGAATTTGCCAATAGAGAACAATTTAAAGCACTTTTAGAAAAATTATTAACCGCTATTGTACGCCTTGTGGACTCTTTTAGGATAGGAAACGTCATCAAAAAAGGCGTGAGTACTGTTATTGCGGGGCGACCAAATGCAGGCAAATCAACACTACTCAATGCGCTTTTGAATGAAGAACGAGCTATTGTTTCTGAAATTGCAGGCACAACACGAGATACCATTGAAGAAGCCATCAATATCAACGGAATTACGTTTAGATTAATAGATACTGCTGGTATTAGAGCCGCTACAGACACCATAGAGGCTATTGGCGTGCAAAGAACTATGGAAAAAATCCAGACGGCTTCCATAGTTGTCTATGTTTTTGATGTGATGCAAACTGATTTGTCGCAGGCACAACAAGATGTAGCCAATTTTATCAAATCTGATGTGTCTTCTGTCATTGTTTTGGCTAATAAAATGGATTTGAAACATAATATCAATAATATTTCTACAGAAAGTTTAATAGAAAATCCGTTAAAAATATCCTCCAAAAAATACCAAGAAATTCCGTTTTCTTCAAAAAATCCGCAAGACATAGAAAAACTAAAAAACACGCTTTGGAATACTGTAGCTTATGATTTTGGCACAGACCAAACCCTCGTAACCAATGCTCGTCATTATGAGGCGTTGCAAGGCGCAGCCGCAAGTATACAAAAAGTGCTTAATGGTGTAGCTCAAAACCAACTTACAGATTTACTAGCGCAAGATATTCGTGTAGCTTTGGGCTATTTGTCAGAAATCACAGGTGAGATAACAAATGATGATTTATTGATAAATATATTTAGCAAGTTCTGTATTGGAAAATAAGTAATAAGTTGTTATTTTGTATTTCTTAGTGCTTACTTAGTGCATTTCTCAATGTTCTTAGTGTTAAGAAAAAGACTAATTATGAAACTTAAATAACTCAAAAACAGTGTGAAAAAACCAATTTTATTATTGTTAATAGTTTCATTATCATTTGGTTGTGCCAAGTCAGATAGAATTACAA
>JAYVHJ010000120.1:0-7626 GCA_043771315.1 Raineyaceae bacterium | reverse complement strand
AAAAGCAATAAATCATAAATATCAACAAAATAGCCTAACGCAGCCACCATTACGGTTAAATATATCTTTTTAGAAGAATTTTCAGTCATTTTTTTTTATTATAAAGGTAAGTTGTAAATTATAAATGAATACAAAAAATATATCCATACAATCTTTTAAAGCAATAATTTCAGCAAAGTTATCATAAAAAAGTATATATTTACACAAATCAATAATCAATTTTACATTTTAAACATCAAAATAAAAAAAACAACAAACAAAAATCTGATAACTTTTTATATATTTGCTTTATCATTCTAAAAATCAATAATAATATTCTCTAAACAACCAAAAATCAATGAAAAAATATCTTCTTTGTACTATTTTATGTACTATAAATGCACTTTTTCTGCCTTCTTTGAGTGCGCAAGTGCTTGATAGATGGCAACAAAAAGTTAATTATCAAATGGAAATTGATGTTGATACTAAAACGAACATCTTTAAAGGTAAACAAAAACTTGTTTATACAAATAACTCTCCTGATGCACTAGAAAAAGTGTTTTATCACCTTTATTTTAATGCTTTTCAGCCTGGTAGTATGATGGATGTTCGTTCACGTACTCTTCCAGACCCAGACCAACGTGTCAAAGACCGTATTTTTAACCTAAAGCCAGAAGAAACAGGGCATCAAATTATAAAATCTTTGAAGCAAAATGGGAAAAATGTTTCTTTTGAAGTAGTAGGAACTATTTTGGAAGTAAAACTAAATGAGCCAATCAAAGCTAAATCTTCTGTAACCTTTGAAATGGAGTATGAAAGCCAAATACCTTTGCAAGTGCGCCGTACTGGACGTGATAGCAAAGAGGGAATACGCTACTCTGCGGCACAATGGTATCCAAAAATGGCAGAATATGACCAAGAAGGTTGGAACGCCAACCCTTATGTTGGGCGTGAATTTTATGGCGTTTTTGGTGATTTTGACGTAAAAATAACTATTGATTCTTCTTACACGCTTGGAGGTACAGGCGTGCTACAAAATCCGCAAGAAATTGGTCACGGATATGAAAAACCAGGCTCAACTGTTAAAAAAAGCAATAATCCTAAAAATACTTGGCACTTCAAAGCCTCCAATGTTCACGACTTTATGTGGGGAGCAGACCCAGACTATATCCACACGCAAACAAGTGTAGATGGTATTACAATGCACTTTTTTTTCCAACCTAACACTCGTGATAATTGGTCAAAATTGCCTGAATATATGGTAAAAGCTTTCCAAATTATGAACAGAAAATATGGAAAATATCCTTACGAACAGTTTTCTTTTGTGCAGGGCGGAGATGGTGGAATGGAATATCCTATGTCCACGCTTATTTTGGGCGAACACAAGGAACTTGAAGGTTTGGTAGGCGTTGCAGTTCACGAAGCAGTTCATAATTGGTATTATGGAGTACTTGCGACAAATGAATCATTGTACCCTTGGATGGACGAAGGGTTTACGACACACGCAGAAGATGATGTAATGAACCAGATTTTTAACATAAATTCTCCAAATCCATACCTACAAAGCTATCAAAATTATTTTAATTTGGTTGCAACAGGAAATACAGAGCCACTTACAACTCACGCAGACCACTACAAGACAAACCGCACTTATAGCACGTCTGCTTACTCATTTGGAGCAGTTTTTATCAACCAACTTATTTATGTGATTGGTGAAAAAGCATTTGAAAAAGGTATTTTAGACTATTTTAATGCGTACAAATTTAAACACCCAACGCCTTCAGATTTCAAAAGAATTATGGAAAAAGCGTCAGGACTTGAATTGGATTGGTATTTGGAGTATTGGATTGGTACAACCAAAACCATTGATTATGGTATTCGTGCCATCAATGAGAAAAAAGGTGGAACAGAGATAGTATTGGAAAGAATAGGGCTTATGCCAATGCCTTTGGACGTTGTGGTAACCTATAAAAATGGTCAGTCTGAAAAATATTATATTCCTTTGCAAATAATGAGAGGTGAAAAAAACGAAGATTTGCCAAAAGCAAAAACTATTTTGATGACAGACTGGGGCTGGGTATATCCTGAATATACTTTTACCATCAAAAAAGATAAAAGCGAGATTGCAAGTATTGAAATAGACCCTTCTATGCGTATGGCAGATACAAATAGGGCTAATAATGTTGTTCCTTATGTTGCTCCTACCCCTCAAGGACGTAGCCGTAATGATTTTCATATCAAAGGAAAAAAAGTAAAAGTGAATAAAGAAAGCAAAGAAACAGACGAAGATTAGATTCAATTACAAATAAAAGCCCCTAAATCCCCAAAGGGGACTTTAAATACAAAAATTTTAAGGAAGACTTCGCTCAAAGCGAAGTCTTCCTTTGTTAGTATAAAAATCAAATAATTTATGAATGATATTTTATTTATGAAACGTGCCTTAGATTTGGCGGTTTTGGGCGAGGGAAATGTTGCACCAAATCCGCTTGTAGGTTGTGTAATCACGCAAAATAACAAAATTATTGGAGAAGGCTATCACCAAAAATATGGAGAAGCACACGCAGAAGTAAATGCCATAAATAGCGTTTTTGATAAAAATCTACTCAAAGACAGCATTTTTTATGTAAGTTTAGAACCTTGTTCTCACTTTGGAAAAACACCTCCTTGCGCTGATTTGATTATTAAATATCAACCTAAAAAAGTAGTTATTTGCAACCTTGATAGTAATCCTCTGGTGGCTGGCAAAGGCGTTGAAAAACTAAAAAATGCAGGAATAGAGGTTGTTAGTGGTATTTTGGAAGCAGAAGGAAAGTTTGTCAATAGGCGTTTTTTTACTTTTATGGAGAAAAAAAGACCTTATATTTTTCTTAAATGGGCGCAAACTTCTGATGGTTTTTTGGCACATTCAAATAATACTATACAAACCATTGAAAATAAGCAAATTAGCAACGCTCATACACGCCCATATACGCACAAATGGCGTACCCACGAGACAGCTATTATGGTTGGGACGAATACTGCCAAAACAGACAATCCACGCTTAGATGCACGTTTTTGGGTAGGAAATAATCCAATCAGAATTTTTATTGACAAAAACCTTTCTATTAGTTCAGAAAGCCATCTTTTAGACCAAAAAACGCCTACTTTATGTTATAATTTTATCAAAAATGAAATAAAAGAAAATTTAATTTTTGTTCGTTTGGAAAAGAAAGATGATGATATTTTAGAAAATATCTTAGAAGATTTGTACAAAAGAAAGATTTTATCTGTAATGGTGGAAGGTGGAACTACTTTGTTAAATGCTTTTTTAGAGAAGAATATTTGGGACGAAATAGCAGTTTTTCAGTCTAAAAAACAGTTTTTTGAAGGAATAAAAGCTCCCTTGTTAAATATTTCCCCTAATAAAATTATACCAATACAAGAAGATAATTTATTGCATTATTTTAATAATTAATTTTTTATTCTTAGGTTAAGAAATGTTAAGATTGAGTTTACCAAAACTTAACAATTTGTTATTGTTGTACGACTTAGGTGGTATTATTTTTCTCTTACCTTTGCGGCATCAATTTAATAAATTTTATCTTCTCTCTTACTTCTTTCTAAAACTTATCCCAATGATTAGAAAAACGCTTTCAGTTATCTTTGTATTTACTACTTTGGTAGCATTTGGGCAAGCTCCGACTGGCTACTATAATACAGCTACTGGCACGAGCTACACACTCAAAACACAACTTTACAACATTGTAAAAGGACACACAGACAATGGGTATAATGGTCTTTGGACTACCTACGGCACGTCAGACAGAGATAATCAGTATGAAAATGATAACACTATCATAGACATTTATTCTGAAAATCCAACAGGTGCAGACCCTTATACCTTTGCGTATAGCACCAAACAATGTGGTACGTACAGCATTGAGGGAGATTGTTACAACAGAGAGCATATCATACCCCAATCAGTTTTCAATTCTTCTGCTCCAATGGTTTCTGATGCACATTTTATCCCCCCTACTGATGGCAAAGTAAATGGCATTCGTTCTAATTATCCTCACGGCAAAGTAGCTACTGCAAGTTATACCTCTAGAAACGGTGGAAAATTGGGTACAAGTGCAGTTTCAGGGTATGTAGGTACAGTTTTTGAGCCTATTGATGCTTTTAAAGGAGATGTAGCTCGTATGTATTTTTATTTTGCTACACGTTATGAAAATACTACTGCTGGCTATCCTTATGCTATGTTTAATGGAACAAGTAACCAAGTATTTACTACAGCTTTCCTCAATATGTTGCTTCAATGGCACGCAAACGACCCAGTAAGTAGTCGTGAAATTGCTCGTAATAATGCTATTTATGCAAGACAAGGCAACAGAAACCCTTTTATTGATAATCCTAGCTATGTAAATCTTATTTGGGGTGGTACTAGCGGTTCATCAGATACAACTCCTCCTTCTGTGCCTGCCAACCTAATTTCTTCAAGCAAAACAACTACTTCAGTTTCTCTTTCTTGGAATGTTTCTACTGATAACGTAGGCGTAACAGGTTACGAAGTATATAATGGTGCAACTCTCGTTACTACAACTACAACAACTTCTTATACTGTTACTGGTCTTTCTGCAAACACTACTTATAGCTTTTCTGTGAAGGCAAAAGATGCTGCTGGCAACAAATCAGCAAGTAGTACAAGTCTTTCTGTTACAACAAATGCAGCTACTAGCACTCGCAGTGATTTATATTTGTCTGAATACGTAGAAGGTAGTTCTAACAACAAGGCTATTGAACTTAAAAACGAAACTGGTACATCTATTTCATTGGCTAGTTATTCTATTAGAAAGCAAACTAATGGCGCAGGTGCTTGGGGAACAGGGCTTACACTTTCTGGAACGCTTGCTAATGGTGGTAAATTTGTGATTGTAAATAGTGCTATTGCAAGTACTTGTTATAGTACAGCATCTGCCAATCTTTCTACGGCATCTGTGGAAATGGCTTTTAATGGAAACGACCCAGTAGGACTTTTCAAGAATAGTGTTTTAATAGATGTTGTAGGTACTTTTAATGGTGGTACTGTTAATTTTGCGGCAGACATAACGCTTAGAAGAAAAACCACTGCTACTGCTCCAAAAGCTACTTATAGTGCTGCTGATTGGGATACTTTTGGAGTTGATAATTGCGCTGATTTGGGTAATAGAGTTGTTGCTACAAAATCTACAAGCCTTAAATCTATAGATATGAAAAATGTTGAGGTTATTATGGAGAATTTGCCTGTAAGTTTCAGTATTTTCCCAAATCCTTCAAAAGGTAATATTACTATCAACTTTACAGGGGTAGAAAATTATAGCTTAGAAGTTTATTCTGCAATAGGCAAAAGAGAATTGACACAGACAAATACCACACAAAGAGAATATGATTTTTCTCATTTGCCAAAAGGTATTTATATTCTTAAAATCAGCTCACAAGAACAAACTATTACTAAGAAAATTGTGATAGAGTAAAAAGGAGAATAATTCAATTCACAACAAAAAGCCACTTTCTAGTTTAGAAAGTGGCTTTTTGTCATTTGTCAAGTAAATTATTAGTTTGTATTCATTCACAATTTAAAATTCACAATTCATAATTATTTAGTCTATGCCTTGCATACGAGGATTTACGACAGAGTTATTGATAGAGCCAAAAGTATAACTAATATTTACTTCTGTTTCATACGTGAAAGAGGTAGGTAATTGCCTGCCACTCAAAAGTAAAAGATTAGGATCAACAGAAGATTTTGCGAGTGAAATCTGGTCTTTAATATAACTCAAATTAGCATAAATCCCCAACGACAAACCTTCAATAACACGCCAATTCATATTCAAATCAATACCCAAGCGGTATTTGTTTTTATCAGATAAAAATTGAGAACCTCTCACACTTGCAGATACCGTTCCCCAAGGTTGTGTAATAGATAAAATCCCATTCACTTGATGGAAAGCAAACATTTCATAATCACGGTCAAAAACAGTAGTTTCAATAAATTGTGTACCCTGCACACCCACTCTATAAATCCATCTAAATTGTTTACGAGTGTTTTGTGAAGTAGGAAAAATATTATATTCTACGGCTGGTGCCATAATTTGCTGGAATTTTAGATTATTAAAAACGGAATGTCGCCCAGAATAAATGCCACCAACAGACAAGTGTTCTGTCATACTTTTGACAAAAATCAAACCACCACCAAAACTCTTTCTTTTGACTATAATTTCTTCATCATCTATCACAAACTGCCTCGCATTTTGTGAGTAATACACATTAGCGGAAAACCTATTTTCCGCTGTGGTACGGTTGATATTGATATTTCCATAAAAATTATAAAATTTTTGGTTACTTTCACCACTAAAATAGCCCCCTGTATTAAGATTAAAAACCCAATAATCCCATTTATCATCTTTAATAACGGCAAGAGCTGATGTTCTTTTAGGAAAATCCATTATTATTTTCTTAGAAAGTTCCGTTTTCATTACAAATGGTGCAAGTCCTTGTTTGAGGGTCGTAACAAATTGTGAGCGTATCATATCATCTGTATCAGCTTGTTTTGTTGCAAATTTGAGTGTGTCGCCCATACCTTCAAATTTTTTCTGACCAATAAAAGAAATAGTATAACCTTGTCCGCCACCACCATTATTTTGAACAGCTATAAGCAGTTGAATATCAGATAGAAACCTATCACGTACAAAATCAAAGAAAGAAAGTTCTGTACGAATATAATCTTGGTAACAGTTGGTATTTGGCGGACAATTAATAAACAATTTTGGGGGATTGTTGTCATTATTGTTGTCAATAGGGAGATTTTGGGCAAAACCTTTTCCTAAAAAAAGAAGAAAGAAGAAAAAAAAGTAATAAGTTTTTGTAAGTTTTTTTGTAAAAATAGTCATAAAAAATGGAGAAAATAATGGTAATAGATAATTATTACTACTAAGAGTATTCCCTCCTAACGAAAGTTGCACAAAAATATTATTTTTTGGTATTTTTATTTGTCATAAATAATGTATTTACATCATACATCACTATTATTTTGTTTGTTTGAAGAAAAGCAACGTATTTTCATCAACAATAAGGGTCATTTTATCAGAGCTAATTTCTTTGACTTCAAAACTTTTCTTTTCTGTTTTACCGTTTTCCTGCAAAACAAGAAGCTTTTTATCTTCCACAAAATCCCATTTACCTTTAGTATTATTGCCTTGCAACGTAAAATCAGCATTACCATCTTCATTAAGAAAAAGTTTCATAGAAATAAGCATATCCGTACTTTGGCTGATGGTGGTTTCTGAAATGCTAATTTGGTCAGGTTTTGTATTTTTGTCATAAATCTCTCTAAAATGTTGTTTGTAGGCAGTTGTATCAAACGTCCATTTCTTAGCAAGGGAATTTTTTTGACTTTTGGTATTACAACTAGGCAAAAAAGATAACAACATTAGAGAAGTAAAAACAGAAAAGATAAATGTATTTTTCATTTTGTTTGATTTATGTTAAAGTTTGTATTTGTAGATACGTACTGCAGTACGTATCCACGTCAAGTAATGTATTAGAGTATGTTTAGAAACTATTTCTTTTTAAAAGTGATTTAAAATCATACTTATAAAAGCTAATTTTATCATCACAACGGCATTTTCTGTT
>JAYVHJ010000119.1:0-5100 GCA_043771315.1 Raineyaceae bacterium | reverse complement strand
AGAAGTAAACTGTATTACTGAAACTTCCTGTGTTGTCAGGTGTTTCCGCCTGACAACAAATACGCTTTTAAATCTTAATTTTTAGGAAAACACAAAAGTTTTTACTTTACAGAAATTTTATATGCTAAATATACAATATATAGAACTTATTTGTGGAGTTAGACATTCTGTAAGCATATGCATACTTGATGAAACTTACCCTGCTTGGATGGGTTGGTTTGTTACAGATGATGATGTAAATAATATGAAGTCATATCTGAATGGTTTGAATACTGATGAATTAGTATCATTTTTTAGGGCGGTTTTTGCACACGCAAAACCAAAACTTGATGTGATGCTAAAAATATTGGGTGAACTACAATATACCAAAGATAATTATTCATTTGTCATATCCAGTAATAAAGGTATAAATTCATATATATTAAATTCAAGTGAAGCTACTATAGATAATATGATAATTTTATTGAATGAAAATTTAACACTCTTGCAATTGCCATAAGGAAAAAACCTGTGAAGGCAGAGGGAAACACCTAACTTCACAAAAAATTAAAAAATTATGTTAAAAACCCTCTTTTTTTCGTTGTTGATATTGTTTTTGTGTGGTTGTTCCACCAAAATCTATCAAAACACAACGGCACAATATAATGGCTACTTCTTAGCAAAAGAAAAAATGAAAGAAGCTGAAAAAAAGCTCTTTGATGCCCGTAAAGATGATTTTAATAAACCTTTGCACGTTTTTATTCCTACTGATACCAATCAGCAGAAAGGAATGAGCAAAGATTTTGATTTAGCCATCAAACACGCTGCATTTGCCATAGAACGCCACCCAAATAGCAAATGGATAGATGATGCTTATTTGCTTGTGGGCAAATCTAGGCTTTATTTGCGTGATTTTGCCAATGCCACAAGTACGCTCAAATACCTCAATGTCAAGTTTACGGAGCAAGCAACACGCCAGCAAGCTCTGATGACGTTGATGTTTTTGTATGCAGAACGCAATGAATTTGCGCAGGCAGAAGAAGTAAAAAATCTGCTCAAAAAGAAGAAAATTGAAAAATCAAATTATGATGATTTTTACCTTATTCAGGCGCATTTGTACCGTGAAAAAAAGGATTTGGAACGTACTCGCAAAAGCCTAGAACTTGCTATCCCTCGTATGAAAAGAAGTGAGCAAAAAGGACGTATTTATTTTCTTTTGGGGCAAATCTACCAACAACAAGAAAAGCCTGTTGATGCCTACAAAAACTTTAAAAAAGTGCTTAAATGTAATCCAAACTATGAATTACGTATGCAGGCAACACTTGCAATGCTCCAAAACAGCCCAGAAAACCGTTCAGAAAAAAGCATTGAAAGAAAACTAAAAAGAACGCTAAATGATGAGAAAAATATTGAATTTCAAGATATTATTTACAATAAATTAGCTGATTTTGAACTAAAAAGAAAAAAGACAAATGATGCTGTAGAATATCTGCTTTTGGGCGCAGAAGTAAGCAAAGATGCCAATAGAAAATCTTATCTTTTTTTGCGTATTGCGGAGTTAAATTATGAGAAATTGCGCAAATATGCCATTGCAAAATCTTATTATGATTCTACAATGATTGCTTTGCCAAAATCAGAAGAACGCTACGAAAAAATAGCCAAAAGGACGCAAAATCTTAAAGAATTTGTAACACATATCACTGTTTTTGAAAGTGAAGATAGTTTACAGCGTCTTGCACAAATGCCTGAAAATGATAGAGATAAGTATTTGACAGATGTAATCACAAAAGAAGTAAAAATTACTTTTGCAAAAGAAAAAAAGCGCAAAGAACGCATAAGAAAGCGTGAAAATGCCATTCCTGCTGATGGTGGAACGCTTGCAAGTGCTACACAAAGTTTAGCCGCTTTTTATTTTGATAATATCCAAACGGTGAACAAAGGCAAGTCTGATTTTATCAAAAAATGGGGCAATAGACCACTTGTAGATGGTTGGCGTTTGCAATCTCGTGTAGCACTCATAAACCCTGCAGAATACGCCCAGCAAACACCACTCAAAAATATTCAGCCAAAAGAAACATCAGAAAATGACCTTATCAATGAAAAAGTAGAGAAAATAAAGAAAGATTTGATAAGTAAATTGCCCAAAACAACAGAAGAAAAAACTGCCTCTTTGGCACGTTTGGAGGTGGCTATGTATGCGCTAGGAAAAATTTATAATTTTCAGCTAGACGAGTACAAAGAAGCTGAAATAATGTATCAGAAGTATTTACAGAGGTTTTATACAGCAAGAAATGCACCAGAAGTGCTTTATTTGCTTGCTATGCTTTACAAAAACCAAAAGAATGAAACTGCTATGAATGAGCAAGTTATGAAACTTAATAGAGATTTTCCTACTTCTAATTTTACTAAGATTTGGGGAAATCCCAATTATATGAGTGAGCAAGAAACACGCAATAAGACCATTCACGCTATATATGAGCAGGCACACACGCACTACCGCTTTAAGGAATACCCACAGGCACAAGCTAAAATTTGTGAGTTGGTAGAAAAATACGCTGACAATGATATTTCTGACAAAATTATGTTTATGGAAACGCTTTGCGCTGGCAAATTACAACACCCTGACATCTATAAAATGGAATTGGAGCGTTTTGTGCGTACTTTTCAGCGTGGACAACTTGCTGATGTGGCAAAGCAAATCCTTGCAGAAATGAATAAAAAGAAGTAAGAAAATACTTTATGTTTTTTTTTTGCGTTTGTACTGAAAATCTCATCAACTAATTTCATTTCAAACCATTATGAAAAAACATCTTTTATCTTTTCTATTTTTTGCATTTTTTGTAGGAAATGTATTTGCACAACAAAAAGCAACAGCCACAACAAAACTAAATACACCAAAACTTGATAGTTTGTTTAATTTGTTAGAAATCAACAATAAATCAATGGGAAGTTTGGCTATTTCTGAAAATGGCAAAGTGATTTATTCCAAAAATATTGGCTTTTCTGACGTTGAAAACAAAGTGAAATCAGACCCAAATACCAAATACAGAATTGGCTCTATCTCTAAAATGTTTACCTCTGTATTGATTTTTAAAGCAATAGAAGAGAAAAAAATCACACTAGATGACAAAATTGAAACATATTTCCCAACACTTGAAAACGCTAAACTTATTACAGTTAGTAATCTTTTAAACCATAGAAGTGGGGTTTTTAATTTTACACAAGATGAAAATATTGCAAAATTCAGCCTTGCTCCAAAAACGGAAAAGGAACTTTTGGAAATGATTATGAAAAACAAGAGTGTTTTTGTACCAGACTCAAAAGCAGAATACAGTAATTCTAATTATGTTTTGCTTACTTTTATTTTGGAAAAAATCTACAAAAAGCCATATAAAAATATTTTAAAAGAAAAAATACTTTCTCCTCTTGGTCTGAAAAATACACATTATGGCGGAAAAATAAATCCCAAAAATAATGAAAGTTTTTCTTATGATTTTAAAGAAAAATGGATAAAAGCAACTGAAACGGATATGTCTGTGCCTTTGGGAGCAGGTGCATTGATTTCTACACCAACAGATTTGAACAAATTTGTTGAGGCACTTTTTGCTAAACAACTCATATCTGAAAACTCTTTGACAATTATGACGACCATTAAAGATAATTATGGTTATGGCATTTTCAAACGTGCAATTGCAGATAAAAATGGTGATAAAATTAGCTTTGGACACAATGGAGGAATAGATGAATTTACTTCAATTCTTAACTATTTCCCAGAGAATAAATTGAGTATTGCTTACACCTCAAATGGAAGCAGTTTTTCAAACGACAAAATAGTAGAAATGACATTTAAAACATATTCTAATATACCTTTTGAACTACCAAATTTCAAAACCTATGAGCTAAAAACAGAAGATTTGGATAAATACTTGGGCGTTTATGCAAGTAAAGATTTTCCTTTGAAAATAACCATTACCAAAGATAATAAAACACTTATAGCACAAGCAGAAAAACAGTCTTCATTTCCACTTGATGCCACAGAAAAAGATGTTTTTAAGTTTGAAACTGCAGGAATTGTTTTAGAATTTAATCCCAGCAAAAAAGAAATGACCTTAAAACAAAGAGGGAAAACATTTTTATTCACAAAAGAATAAAAAATGTTTAATGATTGTCAAAAAAGCCTTTCCAAACTTTTGGAAAGGCTTTTTATTGTTTTCTTATTTATTTCTCTCTCTTAATTTCAAAATAAGTGCCATTTTTTCATCAAAAAGGCTGATTTCCAAGCCAACAGGATAGCTATGCGGATTTACAAAACGCTTCACACCAGCATAAAAATGTGATAATTGTTCTTTGGTGCGTGCTTTTATTTCGTTGATGGTAGGTTTTTGATAAACGCATTTTCCATCTCTGAAAATAGGCACTAACAAATCTTCAAAAGTAGTGTTTGCAGGGATATTTTTGCGACGTGTCATATCCATTGGGTCAATAATAGTAAAGTCATTAGAAAGTGGTGTTTCTTCATTATAAATCATATCAGCTGTAAATTCTCCATTTTCAGAAAAGCGTCTAACTTGCTGAATACCAGGTGTTGAAGTCTTTATTGCTTGCTCCGAAAGTTTGACTTTATAATCCCATTTTCCTTGCTTTTTGAGTGCTGCAAGTTTGTAAACGCCTCCTAATGCAGGCTGGTCGTAAGCAGTTACAAGTTTTGTACCAATGCCCCAAACATTGATAGTTGCGCCTTGAGATTTCAAACTTTCCACTGTGTATTCGTCCAAATCATTGCTAGCCACAATATTAGTTTCTTGGAAACCCGCAGCATCTAATATTTTCCTTGCCTCAATGCTCAAATATGCCAAATCACCAGAATCCAGACGAATACCAGCCATTTTGTAGCCTTTTGCTTTTAGTTTTTTGCCAACTTCTACAGCGTGCCTAACGCCTTGTAAAGTGTCATAAGTATCTACCAAAAATACGCAATTATTAGGCATTACCTCTGCATACGTTTCAAAAGCTTCTATTTCTGTATCAAAAGACATCACCCAGCTATGTGCGTGCGTGCCACGTACAGGAATACCAAAAAGTTTCCCTGCAAGTACATTAGAAGTAGCATCTACGCCACCA
>JAYVHJ010000118.1:0-1850 GCA_043771315.1 Raineyaceae bacterium | reverse complement strand
GTTTTTCCCAAATTCTATAGAACTTAGACAAGAAAGTTTCTTGTGGGCGCACGACCTTTCTACTTTTGACTCCGTTTTGAGCATACCAAATATACCGTTCTACGGTGACCACGTAAGTTTATTTACTATTTTGATGACTATTTCTACCATTGTTTACACTTGGTACAACAACCAAAATATGACCACCGTAGAAGGACCTCAAAAAATTGTAGGTTATTTGATGCCCGTTATTTTTATGTTTGTGTTGAACTCTTTTGCGGCAGGACTTACTTATTATTATTTGTGTACCAATATTGTCAGTATTGGACAACAAATTTTGATTAAATATTTTGTTGATGAAGACAAACTAAAACTCTCTTTAGACCATTATAAGGAGAAAAATAAAGGCAAAGAGAAAAAACCTAGTATGTTCCAAGAACGCCTAGAAAAAGCTATGAAAGCACAAGCAGAAAAGAAAGCTAAAAAATCTTAAACCTCAAATACAACAATGGAAAAGTTTGTAAACAAAATACATCAAGGAGATTGTATAGAAGTGCTTAAAACAATGCCTGACAAGTGTGTTGATTTGATTTTTGCTGACCCACCTTATAATTTACAATTAAAAAATGAATTATACAGACCTGACCAATCAAAAGTTGATGGTGTTTTTGATGAATGGGATAAGTTTGAGTCTATGGAAGAATATGATAAATTTACTTTAGCGTGGCTTACAGAGTGTAAGCGTGTGCTTAAAGATAATGGCTCTATTTGGGTAATTGGGAGCTATCACAATATTTTTAGGGTTGGTGCAATTATGCAAAATTTAGGACTTTGGATACTAAATGATGTAGTTTGGATAAAAACTAATCCAATGCCCAACTTTAAAGGTACAAGGTTTAATAATGCTCACGAAACTATGCTTTGGTGTAGTAAGGCAAAAGAAAGTCGTTATACATTTCATTATAAATCAATGAAAATTATTAATGATGATTTGCAAATGCGTAGTGATTGGTACATTCCTATATGTCAGGGAGAAGAAAGAATAAAAGTGAATGGAGTAAATTTTAAACTTGTAGCATAAAATGGACACAATTTATTTAAAAATCAAAATCAGAAAAACGGACACAACAGCAGAGGAACTTCGTAACGAGGGATTATTTTTTGAAAATATTGCAAATGCTTTATCACTAGAAAAAGAGGCTATTATTGAGATTGACGAAATAAATTACAGAAAAACACTTACGGAAATTCAAAAAACATTCAAAGAAATATGACCAAAGTAGATGCAATAAGACAAATTTTAGAAGCCAACAATGGTGTTGCAACTTTGGAAATTATGTACAATGAAATTGAAAAATATTATCCTGCTGCAAAAAATTCTGATACGTGGGAAGCTGGATTACGTGGCGTTTTGTATAGAGAAATAAAAGAAAAGAAAAATTTTAAAAAAATTGGCTTGGGTTTGTATGGCTTAATTGATTTCAAAGAAGAGAAGTTTGAAGATGTGAAAGGAGATACAATACGAATGCACTCTTATATAGAAGGAATTTGTATAGAAATTGGTAATTTTCTAAATATGAAAACATTTACAGCAGACCCAAGCGCAACGTATAATAAACTTTCATTATCAAGTATTGCATCACTTAAAACTATTCCAGACTTTACTTATCCTGAAATTATCAATCACACGAAAAAAATTGATGTTTTATGGTTTAATGACAAAGGTTTCCAATATCCAAAAAGGGCAATTGAAGTTGTTGATAGCATAGCAACATTAGATAGGGCTTTGAACCGTACTTTGCAATTACTAGAGTTTAATCTTTCTTTTTACATTTTATGTAAAAGTGAGCAAGTTGGGAAAGTAGAAAAAG
>JAYVHJ010000117.1:0-6491 GCA_043771315.1 Raineyaceae bacterium | reverse complement strand
AGAAATTTGAAGTCAAAACTTTTGATGAGAAAAAAGCATTAGAAGAAGAAAAAAAGAAGATTGAAAAGGAAAAGAAAGAAAAACTGAACAAAAAACCATAAGCAATTACGAATTTTCAATTACGAATTACGTTTTTTGACAATAATAAAAAGCCCTTCCAAATATTTGGAAAGGCTTTTTTGATAATTCTAAATTAGTTCAAGGAAGACTAAAAAAGCAAAAAAAGTGTTCTAAAATTATATTTAGAACACTTTTTTATTTTGAAAACATTTGGGGAGGATGATGGGTCTCGAACCCACGACCTCCGGCACCACAAACCAGCGCTCTAACCAACTGAGCTACAACCTCCATTCTGTTATTTCAGTCTGCAAATGTAACTCTTTTTTTTGAACTAAAAAACTTTTTTGCAACTTTTTTAGAGATTTTTCTATGGTTTCTTGCACTTTTTGTGCAACAACTTGATTTTGAATAGCTTTATTTGATAGCAGCAAGCATTTCATCACCAATAGGATCAACACCAGATTTGAAAAACTTAACTAATTCTCCTTTTTCATTGACAAGGTATTTACAGAAATTCCAGTTTGGAGCTTCTTCATTCCAGCCGTTTTCTGCTTTTGTAGAAAGCCACTGATAAAGTGGGTGCATATCTGTTCCTTTTACAGAAATTTTTTCAAACATTTGGAATGTTACACCAAATTTTGTTTTGCAAAAAGTAGCTACTTCTGCATTTGTACCTGGTTCTTGTCCACCAAAATTATTAGCAGGGAAACCCAAAACCACTACTTTTTCTGCATATTGAGCGTGTAATGCTTGTAACTGTTCATATTGCTTTGTGTAGCCACATTCAGAGGCTACATTGACTAATAAAACTTTTTTACCTTTGTATTGGCTAAAATCAATTTCTTTGCCATCAATTCCTTTCATTTTGAAGGAATAAAATGTTGTTTTGTTTGAATTTTCTTCTGTTGTCATATTGGTTGGACGTGTTTTAATGGTAGTTCCGCCTATGCAAGCGGAAAGAATAAATGAGAGAACTAATAAAATTTTCATAAAATTTCAAGTAACAGTGAATTATAAATTGTGGATTGTAGATGAATACAATCTTATGGTACAAACACACAAAATAGCATTTTTGTTACAAATATTATCATAAAAACAAATGAATAAAAAATATAATATTAATATAGAAACATAAATTATTGGCACAAAATCAGTTATTATAAATTTTTTACAATAATATTGTTTACAATATTGATTATTTCAAATCAAGTTGTTATATTTAAGAAATTTTTTAGTTCAAACCTTACTATTATTTCCCAAATCAACTTTATTATGAATGAATTTTTTAAATCCATTGGAAATTTCTTTGAAAAAATTATCCAAATTGAAGAAATAGGCTTTCATTATCTTTGGATATTGATTCCTGTTGTTATTATTTATATGGCTATTAAAGATATTTTCTTTAATAAATCTCAAACAATTAAGCATAATTTTCCTGTTGTAGGGCGTTTACGCTACCTTTTGGAGTCAATAGGACCAGAACTTAGGCAATATATTGTTGCCAGCAACCGTGAAGAACTTCCCTTCAACCGCTCTGAACGTGGTTGGGTGTATGCTTCTTCAAAAAAAGAAAATAATTATGGGGCTTTTGGTACAGATAAAGACGTTTATGCGCCAGGACACGTATTTATCAACCCTTCTCTGTTTGCGTACCGCATGGCAGCAGATCACCCCAACCAAAAAGATCCTTATTTTGTGCCTTGTGCCAAAGTTTTTGGAGCTTACAACAAGCGTAGAAGACCTTTCAGACCATATTCTGTTGTCAATATTTCAGCTATGAGTTATGGTTCTCTTTCAAAAAATGCTGTTCAAGCTATGAATTTGGGTGCGCAAATGATTGGTAGCTATCATAATACAGGAGAGGGCGGACTTTCTCCTTATCACTCAAACGGTGCTGATGTGATTTTTCACTTTGGAACAGGTTATTTTGGTGTGAGAGATGACAAAGGCAATTTTTCTATGGAAAAATTAAAAGCATTAGTAGAAAAAAACCAGTTTGTGCGTGCCATTGAGGTAAAACTTTCTCAAGGTGCAAAACCTGGTAAAGGTGGTATCTTGCCTGGTGCAAAGGTTACGCCTGAAATTGCTGCTATTCGTGGGCTGATGCCTAACCAAGATGCACTTTCTCCTGTTTGTCATTCTGCTTTCACGACAATACAAGAAATGGTAGATTTTATTGAAAATATTGCAGAACAGACAGGTTTGCCAGTTGGTTTTAAGGCGGCTGTCGGCAAAATGGAAATGTGGGAAGAGCTGGCGGACATTATGCTAAAAACTGGTAAAGGACCTGATTTTATTACTGTTGATGGTGGAGAAGGTGGTACAGGAGCTGCACCACACGCTTTTGCAGACCACGTAGCGTTGCCGTTTATGTTTGCTTTTGCAAATGTTTACAAACTTTTTGCGGCAAAAGGACTTACTGATAGGATTGTTTTTATTGCCTCTGGTCGTCTTGGTTTTCCTGCAAAAGCTATGCTGGCGTTCTCTATGGGTGCGGATTGTATCAATATAGCACGTGAGGCAATGATGTCTGTGGGTTGTATTCAGGCGCAAGTTTGCCACACAAATAAATGCCCTGCAGGTGTTGCCACGCAAAATAAATGGTTAATGAGTGGTCTAAATCCAGAATTAAAATCAGCTCGTTTTGCTAATTATATCAAAACGCTAAGAAAAGAAATTGTGGAACTTACTCACGCCTGCAACTACGAACACCCAAGCCAAATGACTATGCACGACATTGAGGTGGGTATGGGCGAGGCAAAATCAACGCAATCATTAGAAAGTAGTTTTGGTTATGAGAAAACACCTGTTCCTTTTGTTTCTGTCAAAGAATTGCTAAATTGCCCTCATTTGGGCGGTTTGGGACAAGGAAAAGGTATTGCCGTAGCAAAAACACACTAAAGTTTGAATCACGGATTTTTAAAGGATTACACAAAAGGCACAGATTAAAAAATCTGTGCCTTTTGCATAAGTGAATAGCGAATTCTCAATGAAACGCAACGAATTCCCAATAGACACCAGCGGATTCTCAATGGGGTTAGGTTGATATTATTATTTTTTCTATTTTTACATAAAATATTTCACATAAAATAAACCATCAAAATGAAAAAAAACTTACTCTTTCTCTTATTTTTGGCTCTTGTAGCCATCACACCCGCAAAAGCCTTTTTGGTAACCATACCAGACGCTAATTTTAGGGCAAAGCTACAAACACTCTACTCCACCTGCTTTGTAGGCGCACAAATGGAAACTACTTGCACAGGCATTACTTCTGCTACTAATTTGAATATAAATAATCTTAATATTACTAATTTGAGTGGTGTAGAGTATTTTACTAGTTTGTTGTATTTGTATTGTGCTCAAAATCAATTAACGAGTTTGCCTGCCTTGCCTGCCAGTTTGCGAGTTTTATATTGTTATCAAAATCAATTAACGAGTTTGCCTACCTTGCCTGCTAGTTTGGATCAATTGGCTTGTGATCAAAATCAATTAACGAGTTTACCTGCCTTGCCTGCTAGTTTGCAAATTTTGTGGTGTTATCAAAATCAATTAACAAGTTTACCCACCTTGCCCGCCAGTTTGTATAGTTTGCAATGTGGTCAAAATCAATTAACGAGCTTGCCTGCCTTGCCTGCTAGCTTGGGACTATTGCAATGTTATCAAAATCAATTAACGAGTTTGCCTGCCCTGCCTGCCATTTTGCAATTTTTGTGGTGTTTTCAAAATCAATTAACGAGTTTGCCTGCCTTGCCTGCCAGTTTGTTTGATTTGTCTTGTGATCAAAATCAATTAACGAGTTTGCCTGCCTTGCCTGCTGGTTTATATTTGTTGGCTTGTGGTAGTAATCAATTAACGAGTTTGCCTGCCTTGCCTGCTGGTTTGCAACATTTGTTTTGTGATCAAAATCAATTAACGAGTTTGCCTGTCTTGCCTGCCAATTTTCAACGGTTGATTTGTTTTAGTAATCAATTAGATTTTGCTGATTTGGAGGCTATCAATCCAAAACCTTCTGTTAATTACTATGCCAATCCACAAAGCTATAAAATCTTACCAGCTACGCAAACACTTGCTTCTTTGGGTGCTACGCTTACTATTAGTGGTGGCATTGGTGGTACACTAAATGTGTATCAGTGGTACAAAAATAATGCACCTATCTCTGGTGCTACAAGTGCTACATTTTCCATTCCTGCCGTTACTGCCACAGATGCTGGTGTGTATAGGTGTCAAGTTACAAGCACATATATAGGCGTAGGTACTACCACAGGTGTTACTATCACAAGCAGCAATGTTACCATAAATATTTGCAATATTACTATAAACCCATCATTACCAAATACTACCATAGGTACTCCCTACAATCAAATGCTCACCCAAACTGGGCTTAGTGGTGTGCCTACGTGGTCTGTAAGTGCAGGTACTTTGCCTGCTGGTCTTAGCCTTGCAACTGGGACAGGCGTTATTTCTGGTACGCCAACAACTATAGGTACATCAACTTTTACTATTCAAGTAACAGATGGAACTTGTACACAAACAAGAACTTATGTGGTAGTAACTATTTGTCCCACAATAACATTTACAAACACAATTGCTAGTAATGCTATTATCAATACGCCTTATACGTTTAATGCAGGCGTAACAGGAAATACGACACCAGTTACGTATTCTATTTCTCCTACTTTGTTGCCTGCTGGTTTGAGTTTTAATACAGCATCTGGTTTGATTTCTGGTACACCAACGGCTATCACGCCATCAGCTACTTATACAGTTACTGCTGACCAAAGTGCTGGGGTTTGTGTAAGAACGCAAACTTATACTATTGTAACTGCCTGTCCAACAATAACATTCACCAATACAAATGCTACCATTGCCATTGTCAATACGCCTTACACGCTTAATGCAGGTGCAACAGGAAATACAAGTATTCTTACTTACTCTGTAAGTCCTGCTTTGCCTGCTGGTTTAAACATAAACGCTACAACTGGTTTGATTTCTGGCACACCAACGGCTATCACGCCATCAGCTACTTATACGGTTACTGCTGATCAAAGTGCTGGGGTTTGTGTAAGAACGCAAACTTATACTATCATAACGGCTTGTCCCACAATAACATTCACCAATACAAATGCTACTATTGCCATTATCAATACGCCTTACACGCTTAATGCAGGTGCAACAGGAAATACAAGCATTCTTACTTATTCTGTAAGTCCTGCTTTGCCTGCTGGTTTAAGCATAAATACTACAACTGGTTTGATTTCTGGTACACCAACGGCTATCACGCCATCAGCTACTTATACAGTTACTGCTGAACAAAGTGCTGGGGTTTGTGTAAGAACGCAAACTTATACTTTTGCAGTTGCTAATTGCTTACCTTTTAAGCTTTTACCTGTTGCTAATTTTCTTCCTTCAGGCTTTGTAGGCGTGCCTTATGTTGGTGCAACAATATCAGTAGCTAATCCTTTGGCTGGTGTTACTTACAGATACTTCAAAAGAAATGCTATCAACTGGCAAACTGGGCTTACATTAAATGAAGAAACGGGTGTAATTTCTGGTACGCCTAGTTTTTCTACTTCTATCAATGTTGTGATTGAGGCGGTTAGTCTGCCAAGTGGTTGCGGAAGTATTTTGAGTTCTTATACTTTGGTTATTTATCCTGACCCAACCACAAGCATAGATAATTCTTTGGATAATGTTGTAAAAGTTTATCCAAATCCTTCTAGTGATGATTTTAATGTTGATTTTGGGAATATAAATTTGGTTAAATCTGTTGTGCGTGTGTATGATGCGCAAGGAAAAAGTGTATTTTCTTCTGAAAATAACACTAATTTGATGATAATTCCTTTAGGAAATTTCGCAAGTGGTATTTATTTGCTGGAAATTCAAACTGAAAAAGGAAGAATTCTTAAAAGATTAGCTAAAAATTAGCCATAATTCACAAAAACAGAACAATACTGATGTATTGATTTTAATTGTTTATTTATTACACAATATACTAGGAACGGGAAGGATTTCGGAAAATAATTGTCTAATAATTATGAAATAAATATGGTAGTGTTAAATAAGATAATGCTAAACAATAGTCTAACTACAAAGTCTGATGTAAAAAGTATTACATCTTTAACACTACCGTAAGTGTTATGAGAATTTTACAGCTTTCTCTAATACCATAAAAGATACATTAGAAACTGCAAATGACAAATATCAAAATGAACTAGAAACCCTTTTAACACTTAAATTTCAACGGTTTTGATTTTCCGAAATCGTTCCCGTTCATAGTATAACAAAGGAAGAGATACGAAATAAGGAGTACGAGGTACGAATATAAAATATTGGTAACTGTTTAGGTAGTCTTCCAAATAATTGGTTGATTGGTGTTTACTTTTAGCAATTCTTGGAAAACATTTCTTCCATGTTTTTTGACAGTATTTATA
>JAYVHJ010000116.1:0-2957 GCA_043771315.1 Raineyaceae bacterium | reverse complement strand
AGGTAAAATGCCAAATCCACGCAAAACAGTTACAAAAACGCCTAATAAAAACATACTCCACGCCACCAAAAAGAACCTTGCAGGGCGGAAACCTTTGCGCAAGGCAAATATAGAAGATATCACAACTACCACCGACATCAGTAAGCCCGAAAGTGTAGAAAAACGTATAATAATACCATAACTTACTACAAAACTAAGCAGAGCCACCAAAACTGAATAAATAGTAAGCCCTAAAATAACTTTATTGAGCCATTTAGGTACATTTTCTTTTGTATTTAAGAATTTTGTAGCAAAATTTAAGCTGGTAAGCGCACCCAACGCAATAAAAAACGGAACGCTTATATCGTGCCATTTTGGAGAAGATGACCAAAAAAACTGGTATGCCATTCCATTATAAGACAGTTGAAATAACGACACCGCCACAATACTACTCACATAATGCAAATATGTACTATCTCGCAATGAAAGAAAAATAAAAAAGTTATAAAAAATCATAGCTATCATAATACCTATATAAATACCAAAACCCGTTTGTTCATTGCTAGAACTCACCTGAAACTCTGGCTCTTCCCAAAGTGTGCCTCCAAAATGCAACGAACTTTGCGAGTATACACGCATATAATAGGTACTAGTATTGCGTGCAGGAATTTTAATACGAAAAGCGTGGTTTTTATTACGGATTTCTCTGTCGTTGAATGGCATCAAATCACCAACTTTTTTCTCTTGAATACTACCCAAAGAAGTAGGAGAAAAAAGTGTAACATTATCTAAGAGTGGTGCTTCTAGCTCCAAAATGTATTCTTTTTCAGATTGAAACGGATTTTCTATCTTGAAGCGTAACCAAAAAGCGGCACTAGAATAGCCTACACTTGGTTTGTCTTCTTTACTAGAATAAAATAAATTATCATATTTATTGCTACTTACTTGTGTATAGGTAAGTTTGGCAGAGGTATCTTTAAAAATTTGATAATGTCTTCCAAGCATGTATTCTGACTTATTTGCGCTCAAAATAATGGCTTGCATTGGTGCGTCTTGCGCAAAAAGAAGTTTTTTATTGGAAAATAAAAAAACTAAGGCAATTAGAAAAATAGTAATTTTCTTCATATTTATGTATTTTTCGTGCAAGAATTCGTAATGTTTTATAAATGTTGTAATATAGCTAAGTTTGGGATAAGTTGGTTATTTCTTACGTATTTTTTTTTATTTAGATACAATGTTCTTGATATTCCTAAATTCCATTTTTTGGGAAACAAAAAAACTCGCCTTAAAAAGACGAGTTTTTCTAATAACAATTAAACAACATAAACAAACAAAATGATACATTTATATGATATTTCATCTAGTGGTTTACCATACTAAATATCATTTCAAGTTTTGTGCCAAAGTCAATTTTTTAGTAAAATTTATGTAAAAATTTTACAAAACATACTAAATTTTTTTATGTGGCGTTTTATGCTGATATTACAACGTAAATTTATCTAAAAAAGATTAAAAAAAATGCAAAAAAAATCAAATATTTTTCTACTAATTGCCCTGATTGCCTCCAATGCCACTTTGTGGGCGCAAAAAAAAATCCAAATAGAAGACGTTTGGCAAAACTATAGTTTTTATCCTGCTCAAACCGCTGAAATAAATTGGATGAAAGATGGACAATTTTACTCCGCTAACAACGGAGCAAAAATTGCTAAGTTTACCGTAAAAGATGGTAAAGAAGTTGGTGTTTTAGCTGATGTAGGACAAGAATTCCAGTCTTACGAACTCAACGCTACAGAAGACAAAATTTTGCTTCAAAATAATATCCAAAGTATTTACAGACGTTCTTCTAAGGCTGATTATTCCATTTTTGACATCAAAACAAAAAAACTTTCCACACTTTCTGCTGGTGGAGCGCAATCTTACGCCACTATCTCACCTGATGGGCAAAAAGTAGCTTTTGTACGTAACAACGACCTTTTTGTTGTGAATTTGGCTGATATGTCAGAAAAACAAATCACCACAACAGGAAAGCAAAATAGTATCATAAATGGTAGTACAGACTGGGTTTATGAAGAAGAATTTGCCTTTGCACAAGCGTTTGCGTGGTCTGGTGATAGCAAAAAAATTGCATTTTATACTTTTGACGAAACCAACGTAAAAGAATATAATATGCAAATGTGGAATAAATCATATCCTAGTGATTACCGTTTCAAATATCCAAAAGTGGGGGAAGACAACTCAAAAATCACTATTTCTGTTGTGGATATGACAAATTTTAAGATAACTAAAATGGATATTGGCACAGAAACAGACATTTATATTCCTCGTATCAATTGGACAAAAGACGCAAATACGCTTTCTATTCGTAAGATGAACCGTTTGCAAAATAAATTAGAGATTTTGCACGCTAATGCAAGTACAGGTGCAAGCAAAATTATCCTCACAGAAGAAGAAAAAACGTATGTTGATGTAGAATTTACTGATGATTTGCGCTATTTGGAGAACGGAAAGCAGTTTTTGCACACAAGCGAAAGAGATGGTTTTAAACATATTTATTTGTATGAAATTAATGGAAAACTAATCAAACAAATCACCAAAGGCGACTTTGAAATAAGCAAAATAGAAGGCGTAGATGAGAAAAACAGCCTTATTTACCTCACTTGCACTAAAGATTCTCCCCTAGAAAGACAACTTTATGTAACTGATTTTTCTGGAAAAACATTCAAAAAACTTTCTACTCAAAAAGGTACACACAGCATTAATATGAGTCCTGATTGTAGTTATTATGTAGATAATTTTAGCGACAAAGATACGCCTTTTATCACGAGTTTGCACGAGGCAAAAACAGGCAAAAGTATCAAAGTTTTAGAAGATAATAAAGCTTTAAATGAAAAAATGAAGGCTTTTAGCATTACCAAAAAAGATTTTTTCACTTTCAAAAATGCAAGTGGAACAGAACTAAACGGTTGGATGATAAAACC
>JAYVHJ010000115.1:0-1841 GCA_043771315.1 Raineyaceae bacterium | reverse complement strand
TCAGAGAAGCAGTAAAACAAATTTTCCAAGATTATGGACAAATATATGATATAAAATTCAAAAATTGCAATGTGTAAATAATTATGTCTTAGCACTTATAAATACAGCAAACCCACAGGTAATGCAGGCAAACTTGTTAATTGGTTATAATAGCAATATAAATACAGCAAACTGGCTGGTAATGCTGGTAAACTCATTATTTGATTATTACCACAAGTAAAAGACCTCAAACTGGTAAAATACTCCAATCCCGTCAAATTAGTAATACCAGAATTATCTACATCCATAACAGTAGCAGAAGTAATTCCGCTGCACGTAGTTTCCATTTGCGCACCCACAAAACAAGTAGGGTAGTTAGTTTGTAGATATGTTCTAAAATTAGCATCAGGAATATTGACCAAAAAGGCTTTTGCAGGCACATACAAGCCCACAAGCGCAAGCAACAACACAAAGTACATTTTCTTTTTCATAGAAAAATAGTTAAAATTAGATTTAAAAGTTTATTTTCGCAAAGATATGAAAAATAAATATATAAAAATTAGAAACATTCATAATCTTGGAAATAAATTTCCTGTTTTTAAGATATATTACTTAAAATGTGTTTAGTAGTGGTTTTTATTTTTTAATTAGAATTTGTGACAGAAAAAAACAAATCAAGCCCTTTTTAACCCAAAAGTAATATAATAATTTTAAGATAAAATAAATACCGCTTGATAATCAAAGTTTTATGACAATCTCAAAATAAATTTGTTATATAAATTTGTTATATAAAGTTTAAGAACTATATTTGAGCACAGTTTTTATAATCAGTGTTACTTTAATCCCATAGATGTCTATGAAAAGTAAAATATCCATTATCACAATGTTTTTCTTAGCGTTCTTTACGCTATCAAGTTTTGCGCCAAGTGGTACATCTGTATCTGCGCCTGTAATTGCTAACGCTATCACAGCAACAACATCAGAAGCTCCTAAAGCTGATAAAAAAGCTAGGCTAATGCAAAAAATGCTTAATACCAAAGTTGGTAAATGGGCACTTAGAAAGATGCAAACTAGCATGGAGAAACGCAATGCAAAACTTTCTACTAAATTAGCTATTGCTGAAAAAGCAGGCGACGTGAAAAAAGTAGATAAAATCAAAAAACAAATGGCTAAAAAGGGTAATCTTAAAAGAATAGGACTTTATCTAATTGTTGGTGGCTTAATAGCAGTTATATTAGGTATTGTTATTGCTGCAGGTAGCGTAACAAGTGGTTCTTCAAGCGGATTTGGTTTAGGTGGATTACTCTATGTTTTGGGTGGACTTGCTATCCTTATAGGGCTTATAGTTCTTATTCTTGGACTTCTTGACTAGTTTCAATAGTTTTTGGAAATAGTACCCACGAAAAGCAAGTTTTGGTAAACCAAAACTTGCTTTTCGTTTTTAGCTAAACTTTTCTTGTATTTTTTATGTAATGGTATAGGTAAGATGATTTGTCTTACTTACATTTATAAACAAAAAAAACACTATGAAAGGTAAAATTTTCGCTATTGCAACATTTTTTTTAGCGTTTACTACGCTATCAAGTTTTGCACCAAACAGTACGCCAAACAACGCATCAATCTCTGTACCAAGTGCTATCAATGCACCTAACAGCGAGATGACAACAGAAAAACCAGTTGCCACCGCCTCTGATGTAACCAACCCAAAGGTTGATAAAAAAGCTAAGAGAATGCAAAAATTGCTCAACAGCAAAGCAGGCAAATGGCTACTTGCAAAAGTGCAAAAAGGTATGGAAAAACGCCACGAAAGGCTTTCTAAAAAGCTGGCTATTGCTGAAAAAGCAGGTGACACAAAAAAAGTG
>JAYVHJ010000114.1:0-4404 GCA_043771315.1 Raineyaceae bacterium | reverse complement strand
TCAAATCAAACTTAAAATTTACACCAAAGCCATAAAAGCGGCTTATCTAGAATTAGTTGATATGAAAAACAAAACATTAAACCTTGCGTAACATCAGTTATCTTTCAAATAAAAACGAAAAGAACCATTTTTTTCTATTGATGCCAGATAAGTAAGAAACTGAAAATCTGTTTTTGAGCCTTGGGGCAAAGAAGCAAAAACTTGTTTGGTTTCCTCCACATTTGCCTGTAGGTTATACTTTTTAGCAATTTCTTTGGCAATTTCTGAAGATTTTTTATTTTTCCAAATAACTTGCTCCTTTGATTTTTTCATTACTGTACCCATATCATACGCCTTAATGGTGATGCTCACACTATCTGCATAAGTAGTATCAACGTCAGTAATACGTGCTTGATGTAGCACACTTGTAAGCCCTTGCAGATAGCCAAATTGAAAATTAAGCATTTTACCTACTGCCACTTCTTTCTTCTCCAAAAACTCAAAACCTTTGGTAGTGATTTTCAAAGTAAGCATATCATCTTCTGCAAGACAGTCTTCATAATCAAAGCTATCCACATAATCCGTAATATCTTTGTTTTGATTATCCTTTTGCTTACCATTTTGATTATCAACGAGCCAAATTTTATAGAAAGGAGATTTCATAATGATTTTGTAAATTTTTTATTTAATTTAACTAAAATAATTTTGTAAATTTATGAAATTTTTAGTTAAATAATATAATTTATATCAATTATGGCAGCATCATTAGGTTTTGGTTTGGTTTTTGAGTTGCAAAACGCCTTTTCTTCAGAAGCCTCCCAAATAGAACGCTCCCTTGGTGGCATTGCCAATGTCTCAAGAAACTTAGAAAGGGATTTTGCAAATACAGTAAACAACATCACACAAGGATTTGCGCTGATGAAAGCTGGTACGGCTATTTTAGATGCTGCAGGTAGTACGGTTAATGCAGCTGCAGAACTTGAACGACAAATGATGTCGTTTCAAACTATGCTGGGGAGTGCTGCTAAGGCACGAGATATGATTAAGCAAATCCAACAATTTGCAGCCGCCACACCTTACGAAACACCTGAAATAACGAGAGCCGCTAAACAAATGATGGCTTACGGTTTTGCACAGGAAAAGATTATCCCCACTATGCGTACACTTGGAGATGTGGCAAGTGGTTTGAACATTCCACTTTCACAACTTACGTACTTGTATGGTACTGTAAAAACAGCTGGATATGCAGGACTTATTGACATTCGCCAATTTGCTAATAGGGGTATTCCAATTTGGGAGGAATTATCAAAAGTTACAGGCAAGACAGTCAAAGAACTTACAGGAATGCGAGGTTTAAAAGTGCCCTTTGAACAAGTACAGCAAGCATTTAACAATATGGCGGGTGCAGGTGGGAAATTTGGAGGGCTTATGGACGCACAATCCAAAACTTTCAATGGTCTTACTTCCAACTTTAATGATAACATTACTTTTGTTCAGCAGGAGTTTGGGGGCGTTTTGCTTCCTTATTTGAAGATGGGTATTGATTTTTTCATTGTTTTTGCGAAAGCAGCCGCAGATTTTGCAAAAACACCACTGGGAAAGTTTGTCTTTTTGTCCGTTGTGGGTCTTGGAATATTGCTTTTTGTGTTGGGTGGTAGCATTTTAGCTATGAGTCTAGCTCGTTATGCCTCTCTTTCACTTGCTAATAGCTTTATGGCAATGGGCAAGGCATCAATAGCCAACGCTTTTGCCACAAAGGGGCTTACTGGTGGACTTCGTGCCTTAGCAGTTTCTGCGTGGCAGGCTTTATTACCTTTTTTACCTTACATTGCTATTGCAGCAGCAGTTGCAGGAGCTTTTATGCTGATTAGTAGTGCCGTAAGTGCTTATACTGATTATGTTTCTGAAGCAGGAATGAAAGGAGAAGGTTTTACTTTGTTTTTGCAACGACTTGGGGGATTTGTAATGGCACTAGTGCAGGTTTTTAAATCTTTTGATGGCAAAAATTTTGATTTGGGTGGTATGGAGGCACGCCTTGCAGAACTTGGAATTTTAGATTTGGTACTTAATATGGCTACGTGGCTTGTGAGGTTACAAACTGTCTTCACTTCTATGATTTCAGCGTTTGGAGAAATATTTAGTTATATTGGTGAAGTCGTAAGTTCCGTAATAGACAGCTTAAAAAAGGCTTTTAAGCCAATGATGGATGCTTTTGTTAGTTTCACACCTGCAATTAACAAAACAACAAGTAGCCTAGATAATTGGGCAACAGCAGGTAAAATAATAGCAGGAATACTTGTCGGAGGACTTATTGCAGGTGTTATAGCCCTTACGGTTGCTATGTGGAGTTTTGCAAGTGGATTGATAGCAGCTACATGGCCTATCTTACTAATTATAGGTGCAATAGTGGCAGTAATAGCTATTTTTGAGAATTGGGGAAGTATATGCGACTGGTTTATGGAGAATATTTGGGCGAGATTTGGTACTGAAATTACATTTGTGATAGGCGTAATAATGGTAATGTTGATACCTACTATTGTTTCTGCTACCTTGGGCTTCTTTTCTTTAGCGGCAAGCGTGTTAGCGGTGATGTGGCCAATACTTGCTGTAATAGCGGTTATTGGTGCTATCATAGCTATTTTTATTTATTGGGACGAAATAGTAGCGTGGGTATCAATGGCGTTTTCTGCATTTGTGAGTTATATTGCTGGATTGTGGCAAGAAATGGTTAGTTTTTTGGTAGGTGTTTTTGTGAGCTTTGTCGGATTTCTTTTTTCCATTCCTGAAACCTTCACAAGTTGGGGTGCGAGCGTGGTAGAAAACATCAAAAATGGTATTGCAAACGCTTGGGAAGGTTTTAAGACGTGGTTTTTAGGTAAGATAATGGATATTCCTGGCGTGGCACTTGCTATGGAGGCAATGGGTGGCGGAGGTGCTACCGCAAGTGCAACAGGCACAGGTGGAGCTACTGGAACTACTGCAAGTGCTACAGGCGGTATGTTTTCTAATATTGCCAGCATCACCGCAGAGCAAAAGGCACAACAATACGCTCAAAGTTCACCCAATGTCAGTGTAAACGTGCCAGAATCTCAGATAATTTCATTTGCCACTATTGGCGCAAACAAGAAATCAGCAGAAAAACGCCCTTGTTTCAGGTCATCAAGCGTGTTAAATTGCAAATCTTCTACTTTGCTTGCAAACTGATCACCTTGCCACAACCATTTACTTGGGTGAATTGCCCTACCAGCCTCTAATGATTCAATGAAAGGCTTTACAGCTATATAAACTTGTTCATACATTTTCAAGTCGTTTGGCTCAAAATTGAACTTTTCAATAATGCCAAGCAAAGTTTCTCTAATGTACATAGCAAGGTCTGCCACGTTATCAAACTTTAAAAGTTTGGTTTGGTCTAAAAGTAGCGTTCTGTTGCCCCAATAAACGGTTTTACCTGTACGGTGTATGCCTATAGCGTTAATTCCTTTTTCGTAGATGTTGTCGTAGTCGTCCTTTAAAGCTGGTGAAAGCAAGTTATAAGGACAACCAACTACATCATTAGGCAAAACGCCACGTTCAAGCCCTGCTGCTACCAACCATTGCAGAGATTTTTTCATTTCCAAAGCACAAACATCAGCAATAGCAGAAATAAGCACTTTTGCACCCTTATAAAACACACGAATATCTCCAGCAATCAGTTTTCCAAAATAGGTATTAAGTGCAGGGTGACTATAAGCACCCGTTCCCATTCTATAGTCTTCCATACCATTTGCAGTAAGTTCAAGAGGCGTTCTAATCACAAAACGCATATCTTTACGTTTGGCACAATATTCTGCAAGTCCTGCATCTACTTCTGGCATTGGGGCATCAAAATTGTAGATTATTTTGCTATCCACAATTTCATTGAAAGCGTGCCAGCCCGTGCCACCATTAGCAAGACCATTATAATTATCCGCAGAAACGGGTAAAGTTTGAATGCCACCGCCAAGTATTAGATAACCACCTGTACTTTGAAAAGTAACTGTTGCTAGTGGATTGATTGGGAAAACATTAGGAAAAATACCTTTAAATTCTACAAGCGTTTTATCACGGTACTTATTCAAAAACTGCTGGTTAATATCCAAAATATCAGCTCTTGTTACATTTCTTTTTACGCCTTTGAGCGTTTGGTCTTCCATTCCTTTTTGTCTTACCAAAATATCACAAACAAGCTGAGTTCCACCTGATATGGTAACCTCCACATCATTATAGCCTATTTCTGGATGAAGAGAAAATGCACGTATATTAGTAGAAGGAGCAAGTAAAACGCTTGCTGGTGTACCATAATAACTGTCCTTAAAGTTAAGGTCATCATAATTAGCAGCACGAGCAACATACAATTTTGCACCGTTATTGAGTGCACGCTCACAATACAGCGGAAACATACTATCT
>JAYVHJ010000113.1:0-5858 GCA_043771315.1 Raineyaceae bacterium | reverse complement strand
TCAAATCAAACTTAAAATTTACACCAAAGCCATAAAAGCGGCTTATCTAGAATTAGTTGATATGAAAAACAAAACATTAAACCTTGCGTAACATCAGTTGATAACAAAAAAATCTACATCATCAGTAAAATGATATGGTTGAATAGCTCCTTTATTTATTCTTTTCCATAAAACAACAAATTGCCCAAGTTTAGTTGGTGTTATTTTGGCAATACGAAAGATAATTTTGAGTGTTTTTGATGCCTTATTAAGGTCAAAATGATAAGCAGAATATTCTGCACTTTCTTTGTCAGGCAAGGCGTTTGCAATATTACACTCACATTTTGTAAATATACATTCTTGTATTTCTTGTAGGCAGATAGGAGGTTGATTAGTTATCAATTTAGGGAGAGGGATTGGTTTAAATTAATATTTTATCTTTACCAAAATATTTTATTTTAGTGTACAACTTTCTAAAAAGTATGATTTTCTTAGAAAGTTGTACAAAAAATATACATTATATATCACACATCAAAGACTAATCTCTATCTTTCAACCAATCTACAATGGTTGGGCTAAGTTCATTTTGAGAGCGTGAGCCTACAAAAACGCCAATGTGTCCACCTGCAAACTTATAAAGTTTAGAATCTTTTGAACTGATGAATTCCGTCAGCGGAATAGAGCAAGGAGGTGGCACTAAATGGTCAGATTCTGCATAGATATTAAGCACAGGCATATTAATATTTTTGAGATTTACGGTTTCTCCACCCAAAACAAGTTCCCCTTTGATGAGTTTGTTGCCTTGATACATATCTTTGATGAACTGCCTAAAACACTCTCCTGCTTGGTCTGGGCTATTTGCTACCCATTTTTCCATACGTAAGAAGTTAAGCATCTTCTCTTTATCATCAAGAGAGTCCACAATAGCTGTATATTTCCTGATTTTGGCAAGTGGTTTGAGCATATCAAAACCAGAGTTCAAAAGTTCACCAGACACAATACCTCCACCGTTATCCACAAGAGCATCAACGTCCATATCTACTGCCCAACGGAACAGCAAACCATCTCTATTAGAAAAATCAATAGGAGCAACCATTACGACAAGGTTTTTGATATTTTCTGGGTGCATTGCAGCATAAATTGTACTGAAAGTTCCGCCTTGACAAACGCCCAAAAGATTTACTTTTGGCAAGTTGTGCGCCTTTTTCATATATTCAACTGCACCATTAATGTAGCCGTTGATGTAGTCGTTCATTGTGGTATAACGGTCTGCACGTGTGATGGTTCCCCAATCCATAATATAGACATCTAAACCCAGCGCAAGCATTTTGCGGACAACACTTTTATCAGGTTGCAAATCCATCATATCTTGTTTGTTTACAAGGGCATAAACAATAAGTAGAGGGACTTTTACGGTAGTTTTTGCGTTATTTTTGTAACGAAAAAGGCTTATTTTGCCATCATTCCAGACAAGTTCTTTTGGCGAAGTGGCAAGGTCAATTTCTGGTATTTGTGCCATAGTTTGGTAGCTTTTAGAAATTTTGGCTACTTTTTGGGCGTACTGTTCAGTCATTTGAGTGATTTTTTCCATAGGAATAAGGGAATGTTAAGGTTTTAGGGAATTTTTCTGTTGATTTTCAAATACAAAACTTTGTCAAAATTAAGAAATCTTTTACATAAATCAATAGAGAATATTTTTTTAGTTGGTTGGATAAAAAATTTAAGAAATGTCTTACATCAAACAGCTATTTTCCAAAAAAATATGTAACTTTTTCAAAAATAAAAAGTGCTAATTTAGCTTTCTGAATAGGTTTTTGGGCTTACTCTAAATTTATTTGAAAAAAAAGCTAAAAAAAATTAACCTTTTTGTAACCTTTTTTTGTGGCTTGCGTATAAACCTATATAAAGCGCAAGCTACTAAGTCGTTTAGAGAATTTACAGGTATTTAGGTTTCTAGAAAATTTGTTTGGAGAATTAAAAGTTAGTATAAATTAGTAACATCACTACAAAATTAAACAATATACGACCATGAGAACGCAAAGTAACGCCACAGACACACAAAACCTATTAAGACTTTTTGATGAAGATACAACAAAACTTTCTTATACGGTTATCAAGTATCAAAATGATTTGAATGCGCTTAAAGAAGCCATTATTGAAGAGTTGAAATTGCCTACAAAAGATAGTTTGCCCCTTATGAATGGAGGTGACCCTTATTCTGCAAGTTGGCACAATATTTTCCAGAAAAACGTCCAAAAAATCAGAGCAGTTTTTCAAGGTTTGGGGATTTCTTTGGAGCAAGTAGATAACATTGTTGTAGAATATTCTCGTAAAGTAAATAATGTGTGGGCTTAAAAAATTGTGAATGAATAAATCATTTAACGCAAATTTTTGTTTGACATAAAAGATAGTAAAATGTAAAAGATAGAAAAGTTGTTTTTGTAAACTACCAAATAGGTGTCGCTAATTTAGTGGCACTTATTTTTTTGTCTTATTTTTTTTCTAAATGTGGTTCTTCTAGCGTTAAAGGAGGTTTTTCATTCATCATTAAGTTATCTCTTTTTGCTAAAATGAAAAATCTCGTTGTAAGAAGTATAGCAGAAATGCCTAAACCTACAGAAAGACCTATCCAAGCACCCTGTACGCCCAACCAAAAAAATTCACTAAGCACATAACTAAGTGGCAAACCAATAATCCAATAAGAAAAAATTGCCATCAGCGTAGGAATATTCACGTCAGAAAGTCCTCGTAAAATACCTACACCAACGGCTTGCACACCGTCAGCCAACTGATAAAAAATAAAAATAGAAAGCAAAGGAAGTGCCACTTGCAAAACGTCATCTTCTTTGTTATAAAGGTGAATAATATTTGTCCCAAAAAGCAACAATAATAAGGAACTAATAAGCATAAGTGCTACCACAAGTCCAATACTTATCTTCCCTTCACGCAAAATCTTTGCTCTGTTGCGCACTCCCATAGCACTTCCCACAGAAATTGCTCCCGCAAACGACACGCCTGCTGCCAGCATATAAGTAAAAGTTGCTATACTCAAAATAATATTACTTGCTGCGAGTGCGCCTGTACTAATTCTGCCTACAATCACCGCTACACCAAAAAATGCCCCCATTTCAAAAAAATACATCATACCACTAGGAAAACCTAATTTTAAGATTTTTTTGGAAAATATTGTTGTTGGGTGTTGTGCAAGCACATTAGGAAGATATTTTTGAAAAAATGTTGATTCTAAGACATAAATAATCATAAAACACGCCATTACCACACGTGCTACCAACGTGGCAAGTCCAGAGCCATAAAGTCCCATTCCACTAAAACCTAAATTTCCATAAATCAATATCCAATTAAAAAAAACATTGATTACTAAGCCTGCAATAGTGATTATCATAGCAGGTTTGGTGAAAGAAAGCCCGTCACTAAAATTTTTCACTGCCAAAAAAAACATCATAGGAACAGTGGAAAAGGCTATTACACGCAAATAACTAACAGCGAGTGTAGCTACTTCTGGTTTTTGGTCAAATATCCAAAAAAAATGGCAAATAACCAGTAAAATAACTGTTTGAACAGCTCCTACCAAAAAAGAAATCTTCATTCCACCATAAAAAATAAGTCCGCATTCGTGCTTATTTTTGCTTCCTTTTGCTTTTGCTACAAGGGGCGCAATAGCCGCAAAAATACCAATCCCTACGCAAGCAATCAAAAAAAATAGGGTATTTGCAAAACCAGCAGCAGCCAAAGAATCTTTACCTATTTTCCCACTCATATTACCAACCATTATGGTATCAATAATCCCAAAAAACACGCTTCCAAGTTGTGCTATGATGATAGGCAAACTTAGGCGTAACATTTTGAGAATATCACGGTAAAATAAATGAACTCTTTTAATGGACATAAATGAGTTGTAAGTTGTGGATTATGAGTTACGAGTTATTTCAGTGCAAAATAAAGAAAGATTTTTGATTTACAAGCGTATTTCAAAACTTCATTCAGTATTGCAGTCCAATTAAAGGTTTTATTATATGGAAATTATCTTTTACATCTCTAAAACGTATTTTCGTAAACTAAAAACACATTTTCGTAAAACCATAAAAAACAGACGAATGGTTTGCTATATATTTGTATCAAGAAAAAAAGAAAAATCATCAAAAAACGTTACCAAAATGAAAAAAAACATTTTTTTATCTCTCAGTTTGCTGTTATTAGCAGTTGTTGTAGGGTTTGCTCAAACAAAAAAAATAACACTCATAATGACTACTGCTACCAATAAAGCACAAGCCATAAAAGTCTATGATGATGATGTTTTGCGTAATAGTGATGACGTGATAACTTCTGGTTCTGATAAAGGAAAAATCAGAAAATCATATCTTGGAAAAGATGAAAGCGGCACACATCAACTTACACACATTTATTCATCTCCAGAGGGTAAATTATTGAGAGTTGAAATCTACAAACCTACTATTGACAATTTTCGTAACAATTTGGAAGATGATGGGTATGGAATGATGAGTATTTTTATGAAATGTGCACAAGTATATGTAAATCAAGGAACTTCACAACTAACAACAGCTGAAGCAGGTTTTGTTTTTATGTGGTTTAAAGATGAGTTGATACAACGACAATATCTAAGAGGAGTTCTTGGTTTACCAAGTAAGGACGCAAGAATATTTCCTGTAACCCTAAATACAGGAGAGAAAAAAACGCTAGAAGCAATAGGAAAACCTTTGCAAGAGAGTAAAACTGAAAAAGCAGATGTATTTTCTTATTTACATAAAGAAAAAGATAGCTATACCCGTACAGAAGTAATAACAACCTATAATGGCTTTCAATTCATTAAATATAGTTTTGCCAAATCTGATATTGTGAGTATTAGGCGTTATACAGATAATAAAAAAGGGCTTTTGTTAAAAAGCAATAAAACTATCAAGAAGTACGTTTATGATAATGATAAAAAAGAAAAAGAATATGAAGCAGATACCTTTGGGTTGATTTTCCTTTCAATAGAAGAAGCTGATGCTTTTGAAAAAGAACTAGATGTAAAACCACCTACACCACCAAAAGAAGAAAAAAAGAAGAAGAAAAGATAACATCATTTTCTAAATTCATTTTGAATGGAGAAAGGAACTCTTAACAATACAAACATTTTCTTGTATTGTTAAGAGTTCATTGTTTTGTAAGAACTTTCTACAAACACCCAGCACTCCTAAACGCATCTTTTTCACAGCAAATACAAAAAATATTTTGAAATATCAAAAAAATAAAAGATATTTGAGAGAATTTGAAAACAAATAAAAAATTGATTGTAGATATATTTATACCTTGTTTTATTGACCAACTTGCGCCAGAAATAGGTTTTAGTATGATAAAAATACTAGAAAAATTGGGCTGTGAAGTGCGTTATAACACAAATCAAACTTGTTGTGGGCAACCTGCCTACAACGCAGGCTACTTTAATGAAGCAAAAACTATTGGAGAAAAGTTTTTGAAAGATTTTCAGCAAAAAGAAACTGATGAAAACCGCTATATTGTTGCGCCCTCTGCCTCTTGTATTGGTATGATACGCAATTCTTACGAAAACTTTTTCTTGTCTGGTGAAAACTTAAATCAATATCAAGTTTTGCAAAGACGTGCTTTTGAATTTTCAGAATTTCTAACAGATATTTTGGAAATAAATAACATAAAAGGGGCAAAATTTCCGCATAAAGTTGTTTATCACGATGCTTGTAGTGCCTTGCGTGAATGTGGCATTTCTGCTGCACCACGAGAATTATTACAAAATGTACAAGGCTTACAACTTGTAGAAATGAAAGATAATACAACTTGTTGTGGTTTTGGTGGCACTTTTGCGGTAAAATTTCAAGGGATTT
>JAYVHJ010000112.1:0-7493 GCA_043771315.1 Raineyaceae bacterium | reverse complement strand
TCAAATCAAACTTAAAATTTACACCAAAGCCATAAAAGCGGCTTATCTAGAATTAGTTGATATGAAAAACAAAACATTAAACCTTGCGTAACATCAGTTTATTAGTCCGTTGCGCCCTAATCCTGCTACAAGTTTCATTGAGTTTGACATCAATACCAAAAATACAGAAACTATCTACATAAATGTAGTAGATATGCTTGGTAAAAATATACTCACCCAAGCTAAACAACTTGCCATTGGCTTCCAAACTGCTAATATCAATATAGAAAATCTTAATAATGGCATTTATACTGTTATTATCACTAACAATAGAGATATTAAGAGAGCTTTTAAGTTCATTAAGCTAGATTAGTTTTATATTGACTTCATCAAAATAAAAACGCCTTCAAAATCATTAAGATTTTGAAGGCGTTTTTATTTGTTATTTTCAATGTTAAAAAAATGTTAAAAAATCTTACATTTAATAGTTACCTTTTTGTAACGAAATGTATTCACCTGAAATACGCTACAATTATCTAACCAAATTTACAAGTTATTTTTAGCTATTTTTAGAAATATTTACTAACTTTGTATATATTTTAAAGAATAATTAGCAAATCCTTGCTTTAAGGTTCAATCATAACAATTTATTAGTAACCAAATGAAACAACTATTTCTTACATTTACCTTGCTGGTTTTTGCACAGATAGCTCTCGCACAGACAGAAGCAAAAGATGCAGAACGCAGAGCATACCAGCAAATGCTTCTTACCAAAACCAAAACTATTGTGCTAAACATCAATAACAAAGAGGCACAACAAGAAAAACTCACCACCTATCTAAGAACTTATTTTGAGAAAATTAGAGAAATACGAAGAGATGAAGTAAATAAAAAGCTCATTATTACCCACATAATGGCGTTTACAGAACAGGAAATGCGTGATGCCATTAGAGAATATGGCTTCCTTGATGCAGATATCATCTCCTACGAATTTAATAGATAAGATTACAAACAACATCAATCAAATGAAAAATATAATTGTTTTTTCTGTGTTTTTTTGCCTATTTGTTTGTTGGCAAAAGAAACTAATAGCCCAAGATGAATTTTGTGCATCTGCCTCAACACTCACGCCAGGAGCAGCAGGAGCTACTTGTGCCGCCTCTTCTGTAACGGGTTCGTTGATAGGATTTGCTACAACTACTGCTTGCGGTAGAACTTCTAGAGCTGGATTTTATACTTTTACGGCAACGGCAACAACTCATACAGTTTCTGTGACAGGAAACTCAAATTTTAATGCAATGCTTAGCATAGGTACGAGTTGTGCATCACCTACCAGTTTACTTTCTTGCCAAGATGGTTCTGCAGCTGGTGGTACAGAAGCAATTACACTTACGGGGCTTACCATAGGTAATACATATATTGTAACTGTTAGAAATTTCAGCACAAGTACAAATAGCAATGTAAATAATCAGAATTTCACCATTTGTGTTACTACACCTGCTGCTCCAGCACCTGCCAATGATACTTGTGTAGGGGCTGTTTCTGTCACACAAACTGCTAATGGTATTTGTACTAATACTGCAGGAACTGTTTTAGGTGCAACGCAAACTATTGCCGCTTGTATTGGTAGTGGTACTACTGACGTTTGGTATAGTTTCGTGGCAACTGCTACAAGCGCAACTATTAGAAGAACTGCGGGATTTGATTCTGTTTTAGAAGTAATGACTGGTTGCGGAACGGGTAGTTTGCTTTGTGCCGACTCAGAAACAGACCAAACCGTTACAGGGCTTACTATAGGGGTTACTTATTATTATAGAATTTACTACTACTTTACAGGAACTCCTGCTACACCCACTTTTACCACTTGTGTAACAACGCCACCACCACCACCCACACCACCTGCCAATGATACTTGTGCTGGTGCGGTTTCTGTCACACAAACTGCTTTTGGGGCTTGTACTAATACTGCAGGAACTGTTTTAGGTGCAACACAAACTATTGCGCCTTGTACTGGTAGTGGTACTACTGATGTTTGGTATAGTTTCGTGGCAACTGCTACAAGCGCAATAGTAAGAAGAACTGCAGGATTTGATTCTGGCTTAGAGATAATGACTGGTTGTGGAACGGGTAGTTTACTTTGTGCAGACCCAGAAACAGACCAAACCGTTACTGGGCTTACTATTGGAGTTACTTATTATTATAGGGTTTATTATTGGTTTTCAGGAACTCCTACTACGCCCACTTTTACCACTTGCGTAATGCAACCACCACCACCCATTACTAATGACGAATGTACTAGTGCTATAAATGTAGTTGTACCTGCACTTGGAGGAGGTTGTAATAGTACTAGTGCCTCTATTATTGGGGCTACAACTTCTGCACAAGCTAATACTTGTGTAGGCAATGCTAATGATGATGTTTGGTTTAGCTTTACAGCAACAAGTAATAGCGTTAGTTTGGCACTTAATAACGTGGGCGGTTCTACTACAGACCTTGTGCATTCTGTCTATGCAGGGACGTGTGGCGCACTTGGTGCTACGCTAGTATGCAGTGACCCAAATACAAGTGCTGTTTCTGGGCTTACTATTGGTAATCTTTATTTTGTAAGAGTATATTCTTATACGGCTACAGTAGGGCAAACTACTACTTTTAACCTTTGCATTACAGCAACAGGTCCTTGCGGAAATGCTGGTAATAATGATTTTTGTTCTAATCCTGCTATCTTAACTATTGGAGTAGGTAATTTTGATAGTAGTACATCAAGTACTTATAGTTCTGATTCACCTGCTAATACTTCTACTGTTTTTTGTGGTTCTATTGAAAATAATTCTTGGTATCAGTTTACAGCTACCCAAACTACACACGACTTTAATTTTACTATTGTAAGTGGTTGTACTTCTGGTGACGGTATTCAGGCGCAAGTATTTGAAATTACTAGAGATGCCAATGGTTGCTGCACTAATCTAACTTCTATGTCTAACTGTTTTAATCCTGGTACACCTGTTCTAGGAGCAGTTAATGCTGTAGGGCTGACAATAGGAGCACAATATGTTATTATGATTGATGGATGGGGAGGTGACCAGTGCAATTTTAGAGTAGCGGGCTGGACAGCAGTAGGCGTGTTGCCTGTGGATTTGCTTTCTTTCAATGCTACAGCATTCGCAAATGGCAACAAACTTACGTGGGAAACCATTGCAGAACGTAATAACAAACAATTTGAAATACAAAAATCTGCGGATATTACTAATTGGGAAACTATTGGCACAGTTTTGGGAGCAGGAACATCTGATGTTATCAAAACATATAGTTTTATAGATGATAATGTCAAAGGCATTATCAATTATTATAGACTGAAACAAATTGATAAAACAGGCGAGTTCAAATATTCTCAAATTGTTTCTATTAGAAATATGATTGAAAGTATTTTTATTAGTCCGTTGCGCCCTAATCCTGCCACAAGTTTCATTGAGTTTGACATCAATACCAAAAATACAGAAACTATCTACATAAATATAGTAGATATGTTTGGTAAGAACATAATCACTCAAACTAAACAACTCACAAATGGCTTTCAAACGGCTAATATCAATATAGAAAATCTTAGTAATGGCTTTTATACCATTATCATCACCAATAATAAAGATATTAAGAAAGCTTTTAAGTTCGTTAAGCTGGATTAGTTAGAGATTGTTATTATTTACAAACAAAACCCTTCAAAGTCTTAAAGACTTTGAAGGGTTTATTTTTTAGTCAGTTTGTATCAGAGTGAAGTCAGTTTGTATCAAAGTGAAGTCAATTTGTATCAGAGTGAAGTCAGTTTGTATTAAAGTGAAGTGAGTTCGTATTAGAGTGAAGTGAGTTTGTATCAGAGTGAAGTGAGTTTGTATTAAAGTGAAGTGAGTTTGTATTAGAGTGAAGTGAGTTCGTATTAAAGTGAAGTAAGTTTGTATTAGAGTGAAGTGAGTTCGTATTAAAGTGAAGTGAGTTTATATTAGAATGAAATCAGTTCGTATCAAAGTGAAACTAGTTATATATTTTATATAACTAGTTTAATAATTTTGGCACACAATTTGTTATATAATTTAATTAGTATTATTATTTGTTTTATCATTTTCTAATTTTTTTTAATTATGTCGTACAATAATATTTCTGCTTCCATTTCTCCAGAAAAAATGAAAGCTATCAAAGAAGCCATCAAGTTAATTGGTGAGGAGTTGCCGTTTCTTATTTCACTTACTGTTGATGAGAAAAAAAGTTTAACAAAATTAGGACCTAAAAGCGTTGATTTTGTAAGAGATTGTACCAATGTGGCAGGTAATTATCCACAAATTTTGCCAGCGGGTTTTGATAGTACCGAACTTGCCAAAGATGGTTTGCTTTTTGAGCAACTTTCAGAGATAAAAATGCTCCTTAATTCTCTTAATGAGAAAATAAACGACACAACTACTGCCGTTGGTAACGAGGCTATGAAGTCTTCTTTGACAGTTTACGACTACGTGAAGACCGCTGCTAAATCTCAACCAGGGCTAAAATCAGTTGCAGAAGACCTGCAAAAGCGTTTTAAGGGACAAGGTAAGAAGCAAAACCCACCAAAGCCAGAGTAAAGTGTAGCAAGTAGCACAAAAAACAAAAACATCACCAATAATATAAAATTATTGGTGATGTTTTTGTTTATTAAATCCCCATTTGGGGGTTTGTGGGTGTTATTCTTGTATTGTTTTTGTTGATTTTTCTTCTGTTGTTTTGATTATTTTCGGTTCTTTTGTGCCTTTATTAGTTTTCTGTGGAGATTTTTCTGGAGTTGTGGTTGTTTTTTCTGGGGTAGTTTCAGGTTTTAGTGTTGATTTGTCAAAGCGTTTGGCATCACCTCTTACTAAAACAGTCTTACGAGTAGGTTTTTCAGCAATTCTCCACCTAAAATTGGGTAATTTTTTGTCTGGGTCTTGCAACTCATGTGGCGGAATGATTTTGCCATCTATTCCCTCAAACATAGCCACGTCTCGTATGGTTTTTGCATCAAAAACCGCCCTAATACTTCCACAAATAGCATATTGCATACCTACAAGCACACTATCACCTTCCGTAATAAAGTAAATAGTTTCACTATTCCCCCGCACAAAAAGCCTATCCACTTTATTATCTTTAAAATGAGCGTCCATATTCCGCCCTTTTATCTGATTAAAATTCTTCATACTATCAATAGAAACGGCAAAACAATGGCTATACATACGCAATTTGTCCATTTTGCCATTAGCAGAAAACATTTTGATAGTGTCGGCAGAAAGTTGGTTAGTGCCATTCCAAATAATTGGGTCGTGGTACATCACAATTACAGAATCTTTAAAACTATAAGAAAGTGAGTCTGAACGTCCCTGTACTTCTTTTCTAAAAATCTTGACATTTCCGTAAGCGAGTATTTGTTTTTTCTCATTGGCACGCCTTGCGCTATCTTGTTTGGGTGAAAGTTTTCTATTATCTGCATCAGAAAGAATTTTATTATTGTAAGAAAGCAACGTGTCTGCACTCAAAAAGAGTGTATCTTTCCCTGAAATCTGCCTTACGTAGGCGTTTCCGTGCATACGTGTAAGCCCTTGTCTGCCATAAAACTTACCCAAATCACCATTAACATAAAGGCTATCTTTCTTTACATAAATCTGCGCTTTACCTTTTGCAATACCGTAAGCCTGTTTTTCATCATAATACAAATCATCTCCACGCAAGGTATAATCTTTGTTATCAATACGTGAACGCCCTTGAAATTTGGAAACAGATGTGATTGTGTTGTGTTCGCCTCTATCTGCATAAAGTTTAGATTTGGCATTAGTGATAACGGTTTCACTTCCAAAATAGACAATTTTGGTATTTTCACTATATTGAAGATTTTGAGAGAAAATATTAGACATTTGCCCATCAGAGTAGGTATCAACATTGACATTCCCAGCAAAATTAAAGTATTTTGCGTTGGTATCATACGACCCAGAATAGCTTTTAAGGTTATTTTGGGAGTCTTTTACATTTCCACCACCAAAATAATAGCCAACACCTGAATTCATACTGTAGTCTAGTGCGTTTGTGGTAAGGTTCATTTTTGGGTCAGTCATCACAACATTATCACGAGCCTGCACCACACGAGTATTACCATTATAAAGCATTCTACGAGCCGTAACATTGACTTTATCATTATTTAGAGCGACATTTCCAAAAGCTTCAATGGTATTCTGACCAGGATAACGGTAAGCAGAATCACAAACAAGGGTGTTATTATCTTGTTTCCAGAGGATATTTTTACCAATAATACGTGTTCTTTCTGCGGTATCACCGTTTGCGGTTACGTATTTTTCGTTGATAAGGCGTTCTGCACCGCTTACGAGTTCTATTTTTCCACCTTTGTCGTAAGTTTTGGTATCAGAAGGCATTTTTTTGTAGCGAATAGTATCATTTTCTGCTACATTGAGGTCTGCAACACCTTTTTTATCACGCTTTACGGTGGGGATACGTTCTACTTTTTTCTTTTTTTTATCTCCTGTTTCTGGAGTTATTTGCGCAAAAAGTGTATTATTGATAAAAGAAACAAAGAAAAGCAATAAAAAAGAGAAGAGAAAAGAAGGAAGTATTTTTTTTTGAGAGAAGACCATTTTTTGATTTTTTGGAATAATTAAGATGCTACGAAGGGTTTTCTATACAATAGTTGTGCCGTTTTTGTGCAAAGATAGCTGTTTGTTTTGTATCTTCTAAAAGTAATAGAGATTTTCCAAATCTCTTAATGTCGTTGCTTTCGTTAATTGTTTGTGAAGGCACAAAAATATATGAAATAATATTTTTAAAGTATTGTTTATTAAAATAATAATGCTACATTTGTGCTGTAATTAAACCAAATTATAAAGCTTAACAAACAAATCATTATGAAAAAAATTACCCAAACACTTTTATTGCTACTTGTGTTAATAGCTTCTGTTTCTTCTTGCAAGAAAAGTTCTGACTCAACACCTGCAGTAGCACCTGCAGTTGCTATCATTGGAAAATGGAAAATTGTATCAGCTCAGTCAGTTTTTGCTGGTATAACTGAAGACGAACTTGATGATTGCGAAAAAGATGATGTTTTAGAGTTTTTTACAGGTACGAAAGTAGTTAAGTCAAATGGTGCTACTAAGTGTGATGCTAGTGAGTTAGCAAGTGAAACAAGTACTTATAACCTGTCTGCTGATGGGAAAACACTAGTACTTGATAACGAAACCAGCACAGTTGTTGAACTTTCATCTTCTAGACTGGTACTAAGACAAGATTTTTTTGGTATTGTTGCAACTATAACATTTAGCAAAATCTAAATAGTAACTGATGTTTTACCAAAAGAGAGACAAACAAATGTTTATCTCTCTTTTTCATTTATTAGAGTTTTTAGAGTTTGATTATCAAGTATTTAGCAATAAATAACCACTAAAAACCACCCCCAGCCCCTCCTTAGGAAGGAGGGGAGCTTTGTTCCCCTCCTTTTCAAGGAGGGGTTAGGGGTGGTT
>JAYVHJ010000111.1:0-3151 GCA_043771315.1 Raineyaceae bacterium | reverse complement strand
TGCAACTAACCAAAATGACCATTGCAGGAACAAATGTAAATGATTTTCAGGTAAAATAATATATTCAATTACAAATCATCAATTACGGATTTTTATAGGAAACCGCATCAAATAATAATTTGATGCGGTTTTTGTCATTTTTATGTTTATTTTTCTTGCTCATAAATTAAAAAATAGTTCTAGTATTCTTTTTAGCAATGGTAGAGAGTTATCAGCAACGAAAAAAAAAGCTAAAAAAAACAAAAAAAATTTTGAAATACTAAAAAAAAATACCACCTTAGCACCAAATTAAAACCAATAACTCAAACACAAAAACCGCAACTATTATGGGAATTTTCTCAAGAATTTCAGACATCTTCAAATCTAACGTAAATGACGCTTTAGACAACGCTGAAGATCCAGAAAAAATGATTAAGCTAATGGTGATTGAAATGCAAGAATCAGTCAATAAAGCTACGTCAGGGCTTGCTACCGCTATGGCGCAAGAGAAAAAATTAGAACGTGATTTGGACAAGTACAAAGCAATGTCTGAAGATTTCAAAAGCAAAGCAACACAAGCAATGCAAGCAGGAAACGAAGACCTTGCAAGAAAAGCACTTGCAAAAAAAGCAGAAGCAGACCAACAAGCACAACAATATCAGGCAATGTTTGATAGCGCATCAGCTATGACAACAAAGCTAAAAGAGCAAGTTGATGGCTTAAAAGCTAAACTAAGTGAAGCTAGACTAAAAGAAAGTACGCTTATTGCTCGTAGCCAAACAGCAAAAGCACAAACAGATATTGCTAAACAAATTGGTGGATTTGATTCTAATTCTTTTGCTAAATTTGACAAATTTGAGGAAAAAATCCTTAAATCTGAATCTGAAGCACAAGCATTTACAGAACTTTCAGATAGCAACAAAAGTATTGATGATGACTTCAAACTTTTGACTAAAAACTCACAAGTTGATGACGAGTTTGAAAAACTAAAAGCATCTCTCAACAAATAATCTCAAATCAAAAACTAGCAGAAATGCCTAGCAAAACGCTAGAAAACCTAAAATCCCTAAAATTATGCCAAAATTCAAAGTATTAAAAGAAGGAGTAAATGAGGCTATTGTGGCGAGTGTGCGCACAAAAGTAGAAGGTTATTTGAAAGAACTTTTCAATGATGACGAAATAATCAAGATTGACGACCAATATAGTTTTGCTTTCGGAACTGTAAGCGTAAATGTACGTGTCATTGGTTGGCATACAGAAGATGCACTCGTTGAAGTGTTTTCTTACCTTGCAGAAGACATTGAAATCACTACCGAACTAAAAGATGAATTGCTTCGTAACAATGCTACAACACATTTTGGTAGCTTTGGTCTTACGTTTGACAAATCAGTTATTTATAGCTATTCCCTTGCTGGTGCAAATCTTGACCTTAACGAGTTCACAGCAGCAGTTCAGACTGTAGCAGTTGTGGCTGATAATTATGATGAAGTTGTACTTGCTAACAGAGTGGGCGCAGTTGCAAAATAATTTTCAACAGTTTTTCAACATTTTGTTAAGCTATATAAAAAAGAAATGGCAAATGTCATTTCTTTTTTATTGATAATGCAAGTTCCCCACCTTCCTAAGGAGGGATTAGGGGTGGTTTAAAATTAGTCACAAAAATCTATTAAAAAACAACTAAAATTATGATTGGAATTATTATTGGAATTATCCTAATTGGGGTTGCGGCATTTTTGGAGTACACACGCCGTGAACACGCAAGTAAACTTATCAATGTAAAATATAATGAAACTTCAAAAGCAGCTGATGAAGTAGCTGATTATGAGGCAATTAAAGATACAGTGGGTGTGGGAAGCTATACAAAAGTGGTAGAACTTGTGGGTGTTGCTACCTGTAAAAAGCCACTTCAAGCAGAACATAGCGGAGAAGATGTAGTTTATTTCAAATCTAGCGTTACTCGTGAGTATGAAGTAGAAGAGCAAGAAACTGATTCTGAAGGCAGAACAAAGTGGGTAACCAACCGCAGAAGTGAAACAGTTGCTGAAAATGAGCGTTCTATCCCATTTTTGCTTGATGATGGTAGCGGAAAAATGATAGAAGTGGATATGATTGCTGCGGAAATCATAGCACGAAAAAGCGTTGACCGTTTTGAGCGTGAGATGCCAAAAGGCTATCATTTCAATGAAAGTTCTGGTTCAAAAACTCTTGGATACCGTTATAATGAAGAAGTTATCAAAGTAAATTCTAAATTATATGTACTTGGTGAGGCATCTGACAAAAATGGTGGACTTTGTGTAGTAAAACCCCACGACCCAAAAAACTCGTTTATTGTTTCTACAAAACTAGAAAAAGAACTTGTGGAAGAGTTTGAAGGAGATTCAAAAATGTATTTTTATGGTGCAATAGGTTGCGCAGTTGGTGGCGTAATAGCTATTTTATTGGGGATTTTTCTAAAAGTTAAATAGTTTTAAATCATTTTCAACAGTTTATTTTTTACAAACAAGCACACAATTTATTTAATTGTGTGCTTGTTTTGTATAATATTATTGAAGTTTTGTCAAAAACATTCCAAACATATTTTTTATTTCTGTACTTTCTTGAAAATTTTTCTTTAAACCTAAAATTAGGCTATCTTTTGTTTGAGAGTTAATATAAATTTTGCCATTTAGTATTTTGAAATTTGCAGCTACAAAATCTTTCAAATTGGTTGTTGGCTTCAAATAAAAAAAATCATATTCTTGATAAAGATGCTCCCAAATCTGTTCTCTAATAGTTTTTTTGCTTTTATCAGAAAAATCCGCTAAATATTCTTGATTTTTTTCTAAATAACTTTGCAACACAAAAACAAAATTTATCCTAAAATTATAAACAAATAAAGTATCTCTATCAAAAATCCTATTTTCAAAATGATAGTTTATTTTGGGCTTTTGCGTGGTATCAAACTGGAAATCAGCCATTGAATTTGCCAAATTTTGGTGGTCTATAAATCCTTGTATGAAAAAATTAGGCGTAATATTGTAGCCTTCTGTTAGCTCATCACGATAGCGAATATTATTAAGTGGTTTTGCCTCATTAAATAGGTTAATATTGTATTGAATGACGTTTTTAGCATAAGTATGTTGCTTATAAATACTGTTTTTTGAATACTGTGTGCTTTCTTTGTAATATTTAG